>JADCGM010000398.1 GCA_020249025.1 Alphaproteobacteria bacterium | reverse complement strand
TGCTGATGCTGTCGGGGATCGGTCCGGCGGCCGACCTTGCCGCGCTCGACATTCCGCTGGTGCTCGATGCGCCGGGCGTCGGCGCCAATCTCGCCGAGCATCCCAACGCCAACATGAGCTGGGACGTGCGGCCGCGCACCTACAATGTCGAGGTCAACGGCCCGCGTGCGTTGCTCCATGCGCTCAACTGGGTACTGTTCCGCCGCGGCCCGGCGACCAGCCCCTATCCGCACGCCGTCGCCTTCTTCCGCTCCTCGGCGGAGGTCGCGAATCCCGACATCCAGCTGATGTTCGGCCCCTTCGCGTTCGACTTATCGGCGGCGGGCGTGGTGCCCTATCTCAAGCCCGCGGTGACCGTCGTCGCCGCGCTCAACGACCCCAAGGCGCGCGGGCGGGTGCGGCTGCGCTCGGCCGATCCAGCCGACAAGCCGGTCATCGATCATGCACGGCGCGGCGAGCCGGAGGATGTCGCGCGCCTCACCCGCGCCTGCCGCTTCGTGCGCACGATCTTCGAGCAGGAAGCGCTCCGGGCCGACGTCATCGCCGAACGGCTGCCGGGGCCGGGGGTCGAGACCGACGCCGAATGGGACGCCTATCTGCGGCACACCACCTTCCTTGGCTATCACCCGGTCGGCACCTGCGCGATGGGGCCTGCGGGCGTCGTGGACGAGCGGCTGCGGGTGCGCGGGATCGAAGGGCTACGCATCGCCGATGCCAGCGTCATCCCCGCGCCGATCTCGGGCAACACCAATGCCGCGGCCATCATGATCGGCGAGAAGGCCGCCGATCTGATCGCTCAGCCGTAGCGCGCGGCGTCAGCGAGGAACTCGGGCGTGCCGACCAGCCGGTTGACCGCGCCGGCATCGTCGAGCGGGATCGCGGTCGTCGCCCCGTCCGCCATCAGCGCCGCTGCCGCCGCCGTTCCGGCGCGCGTCATCGCACCGAGCAGCGCGCCGGGGAACAGCACCAGCCGGTAGGCTTCGGGCAGCGCCGCGGCGGCGCGCACCGGCGACTTGCCGCCATCGAGCAGATTGTGGACGAGCGGTACCGCCCCGCCGAACTCGGCGGCGATGCGCGCGATCTCGGCCTCGGTGGTCAGCCCCTCGACGAAGAGCAGGTCGCAGCCCGCCTCGACATAGGCCGCGCCGCGGCGCAGTGCCCCGTCCAGCCCCTCGGTCGCGGGGGCATCGGTGCGCGCGGAGATGAGGAAGGCGTCGGAGGTCCGCGCATCCTGCGCCGCCTTGATCTTGCCGACCATCTCGGCGGCGGCGACGAGCGGGCGCGACTGCAGCGCGGAGGGCGGCTTGAAGTTGGTCTGGTCCTCGATCTGGACGCCGGCCGCCCCGGCGCGGACGAGACCGCGCACCAGCCGCTGCACGTTCAGCGCATTGCCAAAGCCGCTGTCGGCATCGACGAACAGCGCCAGTTCGACCCGGTCGGCGATACGCGCGGCGGTCTCGGTCACCTCGGTCGCGGTGGTCAGGGCGACATCGGGCCGCCCGAGCCCCGCATAGGCCAGCGCCGAGCCTGACAGAAACGCCGCCTCGAACCCGGCGCGCTCGGCAATGAGCGCCGACAGCGCATCCCATACGCCGGGCGCGAGGACCCGCCCCGTTGCCAGCTGGTCCCGGATCGTCACGCCTCCCTCCGCATCAGCCGCCAGCCCGCCGCCACGAACGTCACGCCCGCCAGCAGCAGCGCCAGCCCGACGACCGACAGCGACAGGTAGAGCTTCGCCGGATCGCCCATCACGCCGTCGGTGAAGGCGGCGATCGCCCAAGGACCCGCGCCCGCGCCGACGAGATTGGCGATGAGCAAATAGATGGCGGTCAACTGGGCGCGCATCCGGTTGGGCGCGACCGCCGGGATCGCCGCCGAGCCCGCTGCGAACGGCATCGCGCCAAGGAACATCACGGGCGCAAGCAGCGCCAGCGCGACCTCGCCACTCGGTGCGAGCGGGAACAGTACGACGAAGGGCGCGCTGGCGAGCGCCGCCAGCACCGGCACGCGCAGATAGCCATCGCTCTTGCCCGACCGCGTCGAGCGGTCGGCGAACCAGCCGCCGGCGAGCACGCCCAAGGGGCTCAGCGTCATCAGCCCGAGACCGATCAGCGGGCCGATCTCGGCGGCGGTCCAGCCGTAGCTGCGGATGAAGAAGGTCGGCGCCCAGGCGTTGATGCCGAACTGGCTGGCCGCGAGCAGCGGCAGCCCGATAAAGGCGGAGAGCGTGAGCGCGCGGTTGCTGCGCAGGAAGACGCCGAGTTCGGCGAGCGCCGGCGGCTCGGGCCGTTCGGTCGCGCCCTGCCCCTGCCGCGGCGGCTCGCGGACGGTCAGCATCAGCGCCGCGAAGCCAAGGCCGGGGATCGCCGCCAGCACGAACGCCGCCTGCCAGTCGGCGAGCGGGCCGAAGCCCGGCACCATCAGCGGATCGTGCTGGCCGAGCAGATCGAGCATCCAACCGATCGCGATCAGCGCCACGCCCGAGCCGACATAGGTGGTCCCGACGAACAGCCCGACCGCGCGCCCCAACTGGTCCTTGGGGAAATAGTCGCTGAGCATCGAGAAGCCCGCCGGCGACAGCGTCGCCTCGCCGACGCCGACCGCCATCCGCGCCACGAACAGCGCAAGAAAGCTGGTTGCCAGCCCGCAGCTCATTGTCGCCAGCGAGAACAGCAGCACGCCGTAGAAGATGACGTTGCGGCGGCTGGCGGTATCGGCGAGCCGGCCGAGCGGAACCGCCATCACCGCGTAGAACAGCGCGAAGGCGAAGCCCTGCAGCAAGCTGATCTGGGTGTCGGAGACGCCGAGGTCGGCCTTGATCGGCTCGACGAGCAGATTGATTACCTGCCGGTCGAGCGTCGAGACCACCGAGCCGAGGCAGAGCACGGCCAGCACATACCAGGCGTAGCCGTTGGAGCGGAAAGAGAAGTCGGGCGCGCGCGCCCCTGCCGTCGTCATGCCGCGTCCCGTGCCCCCTCGAGCGCCACCGTCGCCGGATCGTAGGCGAAGATGCCGAGCGCGTCCTCCCCCTTCGGCGGCGCGGCGGCCGGCGCGTGGCGGGTCTGCAGCCGGTCCGCGCCGAGCGCCGACTGCTCCTGGATGAAGCGGGTGCGCGGGGTCCGTGCGGCATCGTACAGCGCCAGCGCCGCCGCCGGATCCGCAGCCGCGGCGAAGCAGCGGCCGAGAACGACGCCGTCCTCGATTGCCATCGCCGCGCCCTGCCCCATGAACGGCAGCATCGGATGCGCCGCGTCGCCCAGCAGCGCCACGCTCCCATGCGTCATCCGCTCGACCGGCGGGCGCGTGAACAGGCCCCAGCTTGTCAGCCGCCCGTCGGGCGCGGCGGCGAGCAGCGCGCCGACCTCGGGCGCGAAATCCGCGAAGACCGCCAGCGCCTCGCCGACCGGCACGGTCGCCGACCAGCCCTCGTCGCGCCACGCCTGCCCGCGCGAGAGCCCGACGAGATTGACGAAGCGCCCGCCGCGCACCGGATATCGCACGAAGGAGCGCCCCTCGCCCGCCCAGACGATCGAGCCGGGGGCAAGGTCGAGGTCGGCGGGAAGCCGGTCGGCGGGCACCAGCGCGCGCCAGGCGACATGGCCGGTGAAGCGCGGCTCGTCGCCGACCAGCGCCGCGCGCACCGCCGAGCGCACGCCATCGGCGGCGACGACGACATCGGCGTCGAGGCCTCGAGCGTCGGCCACCGCCGATCTCAGGCGGATCGCCTGCGGGTCGTTGGCCTGCACGGCGGCCGCCAGCAGCGCATGCAGATCGGCGCGCAGCATCATCAGATAGGGCGCGCCCCAATCGGTAACGCTCGTTGTCCGGTCGAACTCGAACAGCGGTGTGCCATCGGCGCTGCGGATGCGCTGGCGCGGGATCGCGGCGTCGAGCGGATCGAGCGCCGCGCCGAGGCCGAGCGAGACCAGCCCCTTCACCGCATTGGGCGTTACCGAGATGCCCGCCCCGACCTCGCCGAGCTCGGCCGCCTGCTCGTGGACGACGGGACGAAACCCCGCGCGCTGCAGGGCGAGCGCCGCGGTCAGTCCGCCCAGCCCCGCCCCGATGATCGCAATGCGGGTCACAGTCCGAGCGCGCCGGGGTTCATGCGGTTGTCCGGATCGACCTCGCGCTTGATGGCGCGGACCAGGTCGAGGAACGGCGCGTTGCGGTCGCGCAGCCACGGATAGGCGCGGCCAATCTGGAGGTGGACCGCGCCCGCCGCCCAGAAGGCCTCGATCAACTCCGCCTTCAGGGCCGCGACGAGCGCGCGCGCCGCCGGGTTGGCGGGGTGACGCGGCGTCCCCTCGGGGGTCCGGCGCTCGTGATAGAGCGTGCGGTCGTCGGGCCAGTAGATCACCGGCTCGTAGAGAAAGGCGTTGCGGCCGATCCCGAAAAAGCTCGTGGCGACAACGACGCCCGCTGCATCGAGATCGGCGCGGCGGGCCGCGACCAGCGCCGCCACCGCGGCATTCAGCCCGGCAGCGGCTGCATAGGGCACGATGCCATGCAGCGGGATCATCCGCTCGCCCTTGGGGCTCAGCACCGACAGCGGCTGAAACGGCATCGCGCGCACCATCGCCGGCACCGTCGGCGGCATCTCCGCGCCCGCGCGGCAGAGCCGGCGGATGCGGGCGATCTGGGCATTGAGGCGCCGCCGGTCGGGCGCTTCGCTGACAAAATGGCAGTGGTAGCCGTCGCGGCCGAGAAAGCCGCGCCCGCCGATCACCGTCCGCGCCATCGCCGCCAGCCGGCGCAGCGGGGCGCGCTCGGCCCGGCCGATGGCGAGAAGCGCTTTCACATCATCGACGAGCGGGCGCGCCTCGCCCGCGAACTGACGGGTCACGACGGGGTCCATCGCGAAGGCCTCCGACGCCAGCCCTTCGCGCGCCACCGCCTGCATCGCCGCGGTCAGCGCCGCATAGGTGCCGAACAGGAAGGAGACACCGCCGACCTCGGCCGGGCGCGGCTCCAGCGGCAGCGTCACCCGCGCCTTGACGCCGAGCGCGCCCGCATCCTGCGCGAACAGCCCGGTCAGATCGGGGCCGTAATTGCGGAAGAAGGGCGTGTGCCCAGCTTGTCCGCCCGACCCCGTCGACAGCAGCCGTCCGTCGGCGAGCACCACGTCGAGCCCGAGCAGCTGGTCGCCCGAGATCCCCGCGCGCCCCGATCCGAAGGTCGCGGTCCCCTGCGACACCGATCCGCCGACTGTCGCCATATGGCCGGAAAACGGCCCCCAGAAGGGTGCGCGCAGGCCATAGGGCGCGAGCGCGGCATCGAGCGTCGCCCAGGTGCAGCCCGCCTCAACGGTCACCCATAGCCCGGCGGGATCGATCGTCACTACCCGATCGAGCGCGGTGCAGTCGACGACGACTGCGCGCGCCGACTGCGGCAGGAAGGCGTCGGTGTAACTCATGCCGCCGCCGCGCGGATGGACGGCAAGGCCGTGCGCTGTCGCCGCGGCAACGCCTGCCTGCAGCGCGTCGACGCTGGCCGGGCGCAGCACCGCGAGCGGTAGCGCACCCTCCGCGCCCGCGTCCTGCGAGAAGAAGCGGCGCTCGTCGGGATCGGTGAGGACCGCATCGGCCCCGGCCGCCGCGACGAGCGCGGCGAGCGCCTCGGCGTCGGTGTCGAGCGCGGCGGTGGCCATGCCCAGACCATGGCCGCGCCGCGCCATAAGGCCAAATCCACGATCGGGCGCTATCCATGCAGCGAATGTATGGCCCATCGCGGACTCGGAATTTGCCGCGGCGTCGCTAGGCTGGCCCTATGTCGGAGAGGGAGACCGCCACGATGACGGCCGAGACAGAGGTTCGCCCGGCGATCGGCCACGAGGTCGATGGGCCGGGGCGCGCCTATTTCGACACCATCCTTTTCGACAACATCCTCGACGCCCTGACCGAGCTGTCGGCGCAGATGTGGACGATCCAGGACCGGCAATATGTGCTGGAGCGCGTGCTGGAGGCGAACGGCATCGACGCCGGGCGCGCCATCGAGGCCTGGTCGCCGACGCCCGAGGACCTCGCCGCCCGTCGCGCGCTGCGCGAACAGGTGGTCGCGCGCGTGTTCGCCGGCTTTCTGCGCCGCCCCGACCAGACCCGCCCCTGAGGAGACCCGCGATGACCCAGACCGCGCACGAACCCCGGGGCCGCATCGGCATCCTGCCGCGCCCCGCCGCGCTCGAGGACGAGAGCTATCTCGAGTATCTGGAAACGTTCCGCGACATGCTGCTCCAGCGCATGTTCCCGGCGATGGCGCAGGCCGGCACCGCGCGCATGGTCGCCGACGGCGTGCCGCAGGACGATTCGACCCCGCTCGCCGCGATCCAGCAGAGCTTCGCCAAGGCCCCGATCGTGCCGACATGGCAGCGCTTCATGCGCAGCCAGCAGGAGATGATGTGGCGGCGCACCCGCGTCAGCTTCGCGCGCACCGAGGCGGCGCACGCCGCCTGGCTCGACGCTGCCGAGGCTGCCGTTCCCGACCGGCTGATCTACGATCCCGCCTTCGTCCCGCCCGAGGCCTATCGCCGCGAGATACATCTCCAGCCCGGCGGCTATACCGACGACGCCAACCTCGGCGGCATCGTCTACCACTATGGCACCAAGGTCTTCTATCAGGGCGCCAACGATCAGGACGAGCTGCATGCCGAGCTCGCCGCCAAGACGACCCCGCCCGCCGACGGCCGGGTCGCGCGCCTTCTCGATCTCGGCTGCACGATCGGACAGGCGACGGTGTTTCTGAAGGACCGCTGGCCGGAGGCCGAGGTCACCGGGCTCGACGTCGGGTTGCCGGTGCTGCGCTATGCTCATGCCCGCGCGGTCGAGCGCGGCACCGATGTGCGCTTCATCCAGGCGCTCGCCGAGGACATGCCCTTCGCCGACGGCCATTTCGATGCGGTGATGGCCTACATCCTCTTCCACGAGGTGCCGATCGCAACCGTGCCGAAGGTGGTGGCCGAGGTGTTCCGGGTGCTGCGCCCGGGCGGGACCTTCTCGATCTTCGAGTTCCCCAATCAGCGCGGCGGCCTGACGCCCGCCTATCGCTTCATGATCGACTACGACAGTCGCGACAATTGCGAACCCTATTCGGTCGATTTCGTCTCCAGCGACTTCCGGCAGATGCTGACCGATGCCGGGTTCGATCTTGCCGACGGCCCGCCGACGAGCAACCCATTCCTGCAGTCGATCATCGCGACGAAGCCGGCCTGACAGGGGTCAGACCGGCCTCGCAAGCCACGCAGATGCGGACGGACGGCCGCCTAGTTGTAGGCGACGGTGACGTTGAAGTTGCCGGTATAGTTGCCCGACAC
>JADCGM010000397.1 GCA_020249025.1 Alphaproteobacteria bacterium | reverse complement strand
GCTGCTGTTCGCGGGCGCGCTCTATGTGCTCGGCGTGACGGGCCAGCGCTGGCTCGGGATGGTCGCGCCGGTCGGCGGCACGCTGATGATCGCGGGCTGGGCAATCCTGTTGTGGCGAACGCTCAGGCCGGGGCGGTGAGGTCGCGCTTGGCGACGATCTTGCCTTGGGCGAAGTCGAAGCTTCGCAGCAGATTGTAGGTCTTGCCGGATTTCGTCGTCCACAGCTCGACCGCCCAGACCCCGCTCTCGCCGCCGTTGACCGTCGCCTCGAAGCGGTTGCGCGTCGCATCGAGCGCGAAGGCCTTGGCGTGGGCGCGCGGCGACGATGGCTCGCGCGCGGTCGCATCGGCGAAGCGCGGATGTAGAGTCGCCGTCACGCAATCGAAGTCGCCGCGCGCGGCGCAGGCGTAATAGCGTTCGACGAGCGCCTTCTTGGAGGCGGCGGTGAGGCCGGATTCGTCCGGCCGGTCGCCGCAGCCGGCGAGGAGCGCGAGCGCGCCGAGGGGGGCCAGGCGCGCGCGCATCGCCGTCAGTCGCGGAAGCTCGGGTCGATACGGTCGAGCTTACGGATCAGCGCCGGCCAGGCGAGCGTCTTTCCGACGAAACCGAGACCGGCCGACCCCTGCATCGCCGTCTTTTCGGGCACGCCCTGATTGGTCGTGTACATCCGGTCAGGGCCGGCCGACAGCGCCATGATCTGCGCCTCGCAGGCGCGTTCGAGGAAATACAGGGTGATGAAGCATTCGGCGACGGTCGGCCCGACCGCGAGCGTGCCGTGATTGCGCAGGATCATCGCGGTCTTCGTCGGCCCGAGATCGGCGACGAGGCGCTCGCGCTCGTCGAGGTCGACCGCCACGCCCTCGAAGTCATGATAGGCGACATTCTCGCGCACCAGCATCGCGGTCTGGGTCAGCGGCAGCAGGCCGAACTCCTGCGCGGCGACGGCCTGCCCGTGCGGCGTGTGAAGATGCATGACCGCATTGGCGTCCTCGCGGTTCATGTGCAGCGCCGAATGGATGGTGAAGCCCGCCGGGTTGGTGAGGTAGGGCGTCTCCATCACCGGCCGGCCATCGATGTCGATCTTCACCAGCGAGGACGCGGTGATCTCCTCGAACATGAGGTTGTAGGGGTTGATGAGGAAATGGTGCTCCGGCCCCGGCACGCGTACCGAAAGGTGCGTGAAGATGAGGTCGTCCCAACCGTAGAGCGCGACGAGGCGATAGGCGGCGGCAAGATCGACGCGCAGCTGCCACTCCTCCTCCGACACCTGGTCGCGGACATTGCTGACGCTCTTGAGCACGGTCGCCATCGTCTCTCTCCTCAATCCTGCGTTGTATCTATCTAGCCCGAGCCTTGGCTGCCTTGATACTCCCTATTCGGCAAGCATCCGAGCAGTAGATCACATTGTCCCAGTCGCGCGCCCATTTCTTGCGCCAGACGAAGGGCCGCTGGCAGACCGGGCAGGTTTTCGACGGCAGATCGGACTTCTTGCGCATCTTCGGCATCAGCGGGGCTTCCGGTAGAAGGCGGAGAGCCGCTCGTAGGATATGCCGAGCCGTGCGCCCAGCAGCATCGCCTGATTGACGAGAAGCGTCCGGACCGGCCCGAGCCGGCGCCAGCGTCGCGGGCTGGTGGTAACTGCGAGGTGCGACAGCGCGATGAGGCCCCGCCGCCGCGCCGCGCGCGCCAGCGCCCAATCCTCCATGATCGGCTGATCGGGAAAGCCGCCGAGGGCGTCGAAGGTCGTGCGACGCAGGGCGAGCGCCTGATCGCCATAGGGCACACCCCATGTCCGGCTGCGCAGATTGGCGCCGGCCGCGATCAGGCGCTCAGCCGGGGTCGCGCCATCGATCGCCAGCCGGAATGCGGCAAGCGCGACGCGGTCGTCCGCAAGCAGGCGGCGCACCTCGTCCGCCCAGCCGACGGGCAAGCGCGTATCGGCGTGGAGGAAGAGCAGGATCGGCGCGGTGGTGGCGGCGGCGCCGGCATTCTGCTGCGCGGCGCGGCCGCGGGCGGTGACGACGGTTGCGCCTGCGTCCGTCGCGATGCGGACGGTGGCGTCGCGGCTGCCGCCGTCGGCGACAACGATCTCGGCGGCGTCCCCCAGCGCGGCGAGCGTCGCCGGCAGCGCCGTCGCCTCGTCGAGCGCGGGGATGACGACCGCGATGCTCACAGGCCGGGCCAGCGCGCCAGATCCTCGGGCCGGTCGAGATCGGCGAGGACGGGAAGCCGGGCGGGCGCGACTCCGGCGCGCACGAAGCGGGCCATCGTCGCCGCGAACACGTCCGGCCCGCCCCACGCCATCGGCGCGAACAGGCCGGGGACCGGCGCGCGCAGCCCGATCAGCCAGTAGCCGCCGTCGGCCGCGGGGCCGATCACGGCGGGGTGCGCCGCCAGCGCCTTGGCCGCCGCGCGCAACAGGTCGGCCGACAGCTCCGGAATATCCGCACCGACAAGGATCGCCGGCCCCTGCCCCACCGCGCGCCGCATCCGTGCGCCGAGATGGCCGCGGCCTTGCGGCACGACGGCGACGTCGCCGAGCCAGCGGCGGACCGCGGCGGCGGGCGCACCGGTGCTGCGGACCTCGTGCGGCAATCCTGTTGCGCGGATCGCCGCCAGCGCCCGCTCGGTCAGACGGCGGTGGAGCGCCGCCGCGCCCGCGGCTCCGAGCGCCGGAATCAGCCGCGTCTTGGCGCGGCCCGGCGTCGGATAACGGGTGAACAGCACGATGCGGGGCGATATCGTCACATTCGCTCAATAGTCGGGTGCGACGGGAGCCGCTATCCAGACCGGGAAAGGAGTCGCCGCCGATGTTCGACCTTCGCCGCCGCATGCTTCTCCAGTCGGGCCTGATCGGGCTCGGGGCGGCGCTGTCGCCCCTGCAGGCGCAAGGGCTGATGCGCGGCTTCACGCACAGCGTGGCGAGCGGCGATCCGCGCCAGACGAGCGTGATCCTGTGGACGCGCTATGTGGCGGGCGGCGACACGCCGCTGAAGGCCGAGATCGCCGAGGATGCCGAGTTCGGCCGCATCGTCGCGACCATCGACACCGTGGCGCGCGCCGACCGCGATTTCACCGCCAAGCCCGAGGCGACGGGCCTCGCCCCCGGGCGCTGGTATTTCTACCGCTTCACCGCCCCCGACGGGACGCGATCGGACGTCGGCCGCACCAAGACGCTGCCGGAGGGGCGGACCCGCGAGTTCCGCATCGCCGCCTTCTCCTGCGCCAATTTCGGCTTCGGCTGGTTCAACGCCTATGCCCATGCGGCGCGGCGCAACGACCTCGACCTTGTCGTCCACCTCGGCGACTACATCTACGAATATGAGCGCGGGAACTATCCCTCGGCGCGGCTGACGCTCGCCGGACGCGACATCTTCCCGGCCGTGGAGACCGTGACCGCCGACCAGTATCGCGAGCGCTACGCCACCTATCGCAGCGATCCCGAGCTGCAGCGCCTCCACCAGCTGTGGCCGTGCATGGCGATCTGGGACGATCACGAGACAAGCAACGACGCCTGGCAGGACGGCGCGCAGAACCACCAGCCGGAGACCGAAGGCAGCTGGGAGGACCGCAAGGCGGCCGCCAAGCGGGCCTTCTTCGACTGGCTGCCGATGCGCGAGCGGCCCTATGATTCGGCCGAGATCGGCGACCTCGCGACCCTCATCCGCCTCGACACGCGCATCGAGGGGCGCGACCGGCAGCTCGAATATGGGCCGGTGATGCAGGGGGCGACCGACCTTCCGGCAGCCCTCGCCGCCTTCCGCGACGGGCCGCTGGCCGACCCCTCGCGGTCGATGCTGGGGGCGGCGCAGGAGGCCTGGTACGCCGACACCGTTCGCGCCTCGGTGCGCAAGGGCCAGCGCTGGCAGGTCGTGGCGCAGCAGGTGCTGGTCGGCCGCCTCCAGACCGCGAAGGACGCCGAGCCGTCGTGGCTCGGCCCCGACCCCTCCGAGCGGACGCGCACCCGCTTCTTCGCAGGGCTCGCCGCCTCGCGCGCCGGCCTCCCGTTCCATCTCGATGCGTGGAGCGGCTATCCCGGCGCCCGCGCCCGGCTGCTGGGAGCCGCGCAGGAGGCCGGGGCCAATCTCGTCGTGCTGGCCGGCGACAGCCACAACGCCTGGGCGTTCGAGCTGGAAAACGGCGGCCGCGCCGCCGGCGTCGAGTTCGGGACGCCCGGCACGACCTCGCCCGGCATGGACGGCAATCTGCGCGGCGTCGCCCCCGACCGGCTAGCGGCGGCGGTGATCGGCACCAACCCCGAGCTGCGCTGGTGCGACACCGCGCGGCGCGGCTACCTGGTGGTGACGCTGACCCCTGACGCCGCCCGCTGCGACTGGACGCTTCTCGACACCGTGCGCGAGCGCGGCGTCCTCACCGCCCGCACCGCCAGCTGGGCG
>JADCGM010000396.1 GCA_020249025.1 Alphaproteobacteria bacterium | reverse complement strand
CTCGCACCGCACCGCGCTGTGGGAAGCGAACCGGGCGCTGGCGGCGCTGCGCCCCTTGGGCATTCCGGTCGTGCTGCTGAAGGGCGCGGCCTATGTCGCCGCCGGGCTGCCGGCCGCCGAGGGGCGGACCGTCGGCGATCTCGACATCCTCGTCCCGCGCGCCCGCATCGACGAGGCCGATGCCGCACTGCGCGCCGCCGGCTGGGCGCCGCTGAAGAGCGACCCCTATGACGACGCCTATTACCGGCAGTGGATGCACGAGCTGCCGCCGCTCGCCCATGCCGACCGCGGCACCGTCATCGACGTCCACCACACCATCCTGCCGTTGACGGCCCGGCTGCGGCCCGATGCGGCGGCGCTGCTCGCCGATGCGATCGAACTGTCGCCCGGCCTGTTCACGCTGTCGCCCGCCGACATGATCGTCCACTCGGCCCTCCACGCCTTTCATGACGGCGATCTCGACGGCGGGCTGAGGAACCTCTGGGACATCCATGCCCTCGCCAGGGACTTCGCCGAGCGCGACTGCTTCTGGTCCGATCTTGCCGCCCGCGCGCGCCTGCACGGCGCGACGGGTCCAGTGTCACGGGCGCTGCGGTTGTCGGCGCGGCTTTTCGGAACGGTGGTCGATGCCGGGCTCGCCGGGCCGGCGCGCGCCACCGACGCGCAGTTCGCGCGCCGCCTGCTGGCGACCGACGGCTGGGGCCGCCCGATCCGACCGGCGCTGCGCTTCGGCTTCTACGCCCGCAGCCACTGGCTGCGGATGCCGCCGCTCATGCTGGCGCGCCATCTCTGGACCAAGTGGCGGATGCGGCGAGCCGGCTGATCACCGCCAGCAGCTCGTCATAGTGATCGATGACGGCGTCCGCGCCGAGGCTCTCGACCGGGCGGTCGGGGAAGCCGAAGCTGACCGCGATCACCGGCACCCGCGCCGCCTTGGCGGTATCGACGTCGGTGATCGAGTCGCCGACATAGACGGTCGCCGCCGCGTCGCCGCCGGCGCGCGCGATCGTTGTCAGCAAATGATCGGGGTGCGGC
This sequence comes from Alphaproteobacteria bacterium, assembly GCA_020249025.1. Taxonomy (GTDB): domain Bacteria; phylum Pseudomonadota; class Alphaproteobacteria; order Sphingomonadales; family Sphingomonadaceae; genus JADCGM01. The sequence goes on along the minus strand of JADCGM010000396.1, from coordinate 3,155 downwards.
TTGCGCTCGGGCACTGCATCGGCGCCGACGACCGCGGCGAAGCGCTCCGTCCAGCCGAGTGCGGCCAGCAGCAGCTCGGTCAGCCCCTGCGGCTTGTTGGTGCAGACCGCCACCGTCACGTTCGCTGCCGCCAGCGCATCAAGCGCCCGCTCCACGCCCGGATAGGGGCGCGAATGCACGCAGATGTTGGCGCGGTAATAGTCGATGAAGATCGGGAAGCCGGCGTCGATCAGCGCCGGGGTCATCTCGCCGGTCGCGGCCAGTCCGCGTTCGAGCAGTTTGCGCGCGCCATGGCCGACCATGTCCTTGACCGTTGCCTCGGGCACGGTCGTGCGGCCGAAGCCGGCGAGAACATGATTGAGCGCCGCCGTGAGGTCGGGGCCCGTGTCGACGAGCGTGCCGTCGAGATCGAAAACGACTGTTCCGGGAAGTGATGCCATGGCCCGACGCTATGGAGTCGGCCCGGCCCTTGTGGCAAGGCCGGACCATGACCCAACGACCTGTCGCCGCCATCGTGCTTGCCGCCGGCAAGGGCACGCGCATGAAGTCCGACACCCACAAGGTGCTTCACCCGATCGCCGGGCGGCCGATGCTGCTGCATCTCCTCGCGAGCCTCGAGGCGCTTGGCCCGGCGGCCAAAGTCATCGTCGTCGGCGACCGCGCCGAGCAGGTCGAGGCTGCGGTCGCGCCGCTCGGGGCCGTCACCGTCCGCCAGGAGCCGCAGCTCGGCACTGCGCATGCGACGCTGATGGCGAAGGACGCCCTCGCCGGCTTCGATGGCGACGTGCTCGTCATGTTCGGCGACGTGCCGCTGATCGAGACCGCGACGATGCGCGCGATGCTGGCGGCGCTGCACCGTTCGGACGACACCGGCTGCGCCGTGCTCGGCTTCCGCCCTGCCGACCCCGCCGCCTACGGCCGCATCCTCGCCCATGCCGACGGCACCATCGAGAAGATGGTCGAGTTCAAGGACGCGACGGCCGAGGAGCGCGCGGTGACGCTGTGCAATTCGGGCCTCATGGCGGTGCGCGCCGGGGACCTGTTCGGCTGGCTCGACCGCGTTGGCAACGACAATGCCCAGGGCGAATATTATCTGCCCGATGTCGTCATGATCGCCGCCGCCGACGGCCGCCGCTCGCTCGTCGTCGAGACGGGCGCGGACGAGGTCGCCGGCATTAACTCGCGCGCCGAACTGGCGGCGGTCGAGGCGAGCTGGCAGCAGCGCCGCCGCACGCAGGCGATGGCCGACGGCGTCACGCTCACCGCGCCCGAGACGGTCTGGTTCAGCCACGACACCGTGCTCGGCCGCGATGTCAGCGTCGGCCCTAATGTCGTCTTCGGTCCTGGCGTCACCGTCGCCGACGGCGCGACCATCCACGCCTTCTGCCACCTCGAAGGCTGCACCGTCGGCCCGCGCGCGGAGGTCGGCCCCTATGCCCGGCTCCGGCCCGGCGCTGACCTCGGCGAAAAGTCCAAGGTCGGCAATTTCGTCGAGGTGAAGAAGGCGAAGCTCGGCAAGGGCGCCAAAGCCAACCACCTCGCCTATCTCGGCGACGCCGACATCGGCGCGAACGCCAACATCGGCGCCGGCACCATCACCTGCAATTACGACGGCTTCTTCAAATACCGCACCGTGGTCGGGGAAGGCGCCTTCATCGGTTCCAACTCGTCGCTGGTCGCGCCGGTGACCATCGGCGCGGGCGCGATCGTCGGGGCGGGCTCGGCGGTGACGAAGGATGTCCCCGCCGACACGCTCCGCCTCGTTCGCGCCGACCAGACCGACAAGCCCGGCTGGGCCGCCAAATTCCGCGCTGCGATGACCGCGCGGAAGAAAGGGGCTTGATCTGATATCATGATATGATATCGCGATATCATGCCTCGCATCCTTGCAGACCTGCCTGACGACGACATCAAGCGGCTCGACCGGCTCGCCGCCGAGCAGGGAAAGTCACGCGCGGCGGTCCTGCGCGAAGCGGTCGCCGCCTATCGTCCGCCGACATCGCTCGACTGGATCGAGGCCGGTTTCGGCGCATGGGCGGACCGCACCGACATCGGCGACGCTGTCGACTGGCAGCGCCGGGAGCGCGCCGCCTCGACCCGGCCCTGGGACCCAGATTATCCCGAGGTCCGCGCCGAGTTCCCTGACCTTTTCACGGATGAAGATGATCGCGAGCACGCACGTCATCAGGCGTTGCTGGCCGCCAGCCGGGGGCAGGCGAGCGGGTGAGCGGCTTTTCGTTCGACACCAACATCCTCATCGACACCCTGCTCGGGTCGGTGAAGGCCCGCGACGAATTGCGTCGCGCGGCGCAGCGCGGCCGTGTGTGGATCAGCCGCATCGTCTGGATCGAGGTCCTGTCGAAGGGCGAAGGCGAAGGCCTGCGCCGGGCGGAGATGCTGCTGTCGGGCTTCGGGGTCGACGAGATCGATCAGGAGATCGCGACCCGCGCCGCGGCGCTGCGCCGCGAACGGCCGCGTCTCAAGCTTCCCGATGCGATAATTCTGGCAACGGCCCTGACGAAGGGTCGCGTCCTCGTCACCCGCAACACCAGGGATTTCCCGGCCGAGATGCCGGGCATCCGCGTTCCCTACACTCTCTAGCGAAAGCGTGCGCCCATGTGCGGCATCATCGGAATCGTCGGCAAGGACCAGGTCGCGGACCGGCTGGTCGACGGACTGAAGCGGATGGAATACCGGGGCTACGACTCGGCCGGCGTCTGCACCGTCGACGGCGGCCAGCTCGTCCGCCGGCGCGCCGAAGGCAAGCTCGGCAACCTCGTCAAGGAGCTCGCCGCCAACCCCGCGCCGGGCGTCATCGGCATCGCCCACACCCGCTGGGCGACCCACGGCGCGCCGACGACAAGCAACGCCCACCCGCATGCCACCGCCGAGGTCGCGCTCGTCCACAACGGCATCATCGAGAACTTCAAGCCGCTGCGCGACGCGCTGACCGCGCGCGGCCGCCGCTTCGAAAGCGACACCGACACCGAGGTGGTCGCCCATCTCGTCTCGGAAAAGGTCGAGGCCGGCCTGTCGCCCGAGGACGCGGTGAAGGCGGTGCTGCCCGAACTGCGCGGCGCCTTCGCGCTCGCCATCGCCTTCCGCCAGCATCCCGACATGCTGATCGGGGCGCGCCTCGGCTCGCCGCTCGTCGT
>JADCGM010000395.1 GCA_020249025.1 Alphaproteobacteria bacterium | reverse complement strand
GGCCCATGAAGGAGGCGTTGAGCAGCACGACCGGCTCGCCCGACCCTTCGAGCACGTAATGGATTCGCGCGCCGTCGACCTTCAGGATGCGCGACTCCGCCTCGCCCCAGCGTTCGGCCAGCGCATCGCGCGTCGTCTCCGGCTCGCGCGCGGGCACTGTCTCCGGCCGGGCCGCCGGCGCGACGGTCGCCAAGGCGACCGCCGCAGCCAGGGCCAGGGCGCGCATCAGAACTTCGCGCCCAGCGTCAGACCCATGCGGCGGCCTTCACCCATGTAGACCTCCGGCAGGCTGAACGCCGCCGGGTAACCGGCGCGCGGCTGGTTGATCGAGTTCTGGACATAGCTGGAGTCGAACAGGTTGGTCGCCCACAGCGCCGCCGAGTAGCGGCCGTTGTCGACCGCGATCCGCAGGTTGGTGACCGTCCGGTCGCCGAACGCGACGGTGTTCAGCAGGTTGTTGAACGCCGACCCGGTGTGGTTGACGTCGACGCGGCCTGACAGGTTCCAGTCGCCCGATACCGGCACCTCCACGGTAGCGTGCAGATTCCACTGGGTCTTGACCGAGCGCTGCGGGCGCAAGCCTTCGAGCGAGGGCACGAACTGCGTGCCGCCGTTGGCGGTCGGCACCGGGATGATCGCCGGGCAGCCGTTGGCGCTGCTGAACGGCGCTGCGGTGCCGACGCGGCACTGGGTGATCTGCGAGCCGTCGTAGGAGCCCGCCTGGAACTTCGGATCGGAGTAGATGAAGCTGCCGCCGACGCTGAAGATGTTGATCGTCACCTCGGCCTGCGCCTCGATGCCGGTCGCCTTGATCGCCCCCGCGTTCTGGACGATGCGGACCGGGTTCACCGCGGTCGGGTTCTGCGTGAAGGCCGAGACCTGCGCGTCCTGCCAGTCGGTGTGGAACACTGCGAGGTTGAGCAGCAGCGCCCGGTCGAACAGCCGGCTCTTGACGCCGCCCTCGTAGGTCCAGTTGGTTTCCTCCTCATAGGGAACCTCGCTGGCGAGGATGCCGGTCGCGCTGACCGGGTTGGCGGTGTTGAAGCCGCCCGAGCGCACGCCCTTGGCCGCCGAGGCGTAGAGCAGGATCTCTTCGGTCGGCTTGTAGTCGACCGTGAAGCGCGGAGCGAAGCTGTTGAACTTGCGCTTGAACACCGTGCCGGCGATCGGGAAGGTACCCGACGTCGGGATCGCCGTTCCGGTGATCGGCTGGTTGACGAACGGCGCCAGCGTCGGGTTCGCGATCGAGAAGACCTGCGCCTGCTTCTTGTCGCTGTTGTAGCGACCCTCGGCGTTCACCCGGACCGAGCCGAAGTCGTAGCCGATGGCGGCGAACAGCGACGAGGTCTTGGTGGACGCGGCGGTGTAGCTGCCGAACAGCTGGGTCTGCGAGGCGTCGGTAACGGTGAAAATGTTCGCCGTCGCGTCATAGGCTCCGACACCCGCGGCCGCCGGGGTCGCCAGCTGGTTCACCTGGATGAAGCGCTCGGTATTGGCGATGCCGCCGTTGCCCGCACCGATGCCGGCCGCAGCGAGCGGGATACGCGAGTTGAAGTAATAGCCGCCAAGGATCCAGTTGAACTTGGAGTCGTTGTCGGACTGGAACCGCAGTTCCTGGCTGAAGGTGCGGACGCGCTCGACCGTCGCGACGGTCAGGTTGCTGCGGACGAGCCGGGTGTAGGGTGCCGGCAGGAAGTTGGCGCCGCAGCCAGCGTTGGTAGCGTTGCCGATCTGACAGACGCCGAACTGGACGCCGCCCGAGGTGAGGTCGTAGTCGCTGAAGCCGCGGTTGTCGCTGCCGGTGACGCCGGTCACGCTCGTCGCCTTGACGCCGCCGAACTTCGCCTCGAGCAGCAGCGAGCCCTGCCGGTTCTTGTTGAGCGTCGGCTTGAGGTTCGGCGACAGATCGACGGTGTCGCGTGGCGTCAGCGTGCCGCAGAAGAGCAGCGGCAGAGCGGTCGCGGCGTTGACGTTGCCGCAGTTCAGCTGGCCCGGCTGGATCATGTAGGCCGGCGTCAGCTCGGCCTTCGAATGGGTGACGAAGCCCGACAGCACCGCGCGGAAATTCTCGCTCGGTGTCAGCTCGATCGCGCCCGAGGCGGCGTATTTCGCATAACCGCCGAGATTGTCGTCGGGGGCCGCACTGTTCTTGCCCCAGCCGTCATAGGACGAATAGCCGCCGGCGAGGCGCACCTTCAGCGTTTCGCTCACCGGCAAGTTGACGTGGCCGCGCAGGCGGATGTCCTGATCGACGCCGGCGGTGGCGGTCACCGCGCCGCCGAGCTCGTCGGTGGGCTTGCCGGTCGAGATCGACATTGCGCCGGCGAATGTCGAGCGCCCGAACAGAGCGCTCTGCGGGCCCTTGGCGATTTCGATCTGACCGACGTCGAGCACCGACAGGATGTCGAGGGTGTTGCGGCTGGTCTGGTAGATGCCGTCGATGAACACGCCGACGTTCGCCTCGACGTTCAGGTCACTGGCCGTGTTCGCGGGGGCGAGACCGCGGATGTAGATGGTCTGGGTGTTGCCGCCGGCGATCGAGTTGATCGCCAGGCCCGGCGTGCTCGCGCCGAGATCGCCGAGGCTGTTGATATTGCGATCGGCGAGGTCCTGGGCGGTGTAGGCGCTGATCGTGATCGGCACGCTCTGGATGTCCTCGGCGCGCTTGCGGGCGGTGACGACGATCTCGTCGGCCGCCGTCTCGACGTCGTCGGCCTCGGCGGCCATCGCGGGCGTCGCCGCCGCGAATCCGGCGAGCGCCGCCCCCGTCAGCAGCCCCGGCAGCAGAATCGAGCGCATGCGGCTCGTGATCGAAATGTTCGTCATGTCTAGCCCCTCCACCGCGCCTCATGCGGGCGCGCTCTCCCAATGACGTCCGGCACGAAGAACTCCGGCGACGGTGCATGAGCGCGAACCGCGCCGTTATCCGTCCAGTGGATTTTCATGGGGCGATGCGATGACTTCTTGAGTGCGACCCGCGTAACGGCTCAAATACATGGGTGCGACTCGTGAAGCACGAAGCGACATGACCGGACTTCGTCTCCGGTCGGACGCAGCGGCCCCCCGCGGCGGCCTCGCGCTCGACCGCGACGGCTGGCTCCGGCTCGCGCTTTTTCTCGGCGTTCCGCTGTTTATCGGCTTCCTGCTCGGCTGGCTGCGCGCCGGCGCCACCGTCAGCATGTCGCGGCCCGAGGCGATCGGCTTCATCCTGTCGAGCACCGTCCCCGCATGGCTCTGCTACGCGGTGGCGACCGCGCTTCTTGCCCGGCTGACCGCGCGCTGGCCCTCGCCGCTCTTGGTCAAGCTCGCAGTCGGCGGCGTCGTCGGCAGCCTGCTCTCGGCGCCCGTTCTGGCGCTCCGGCGCGCCCTGCTCGATCTGCCCGGCCTGCCAACGCAGGGCGACCTGCTCACCACCGTCAGCCTGCTGCTCCAGTACAATCTCACCGGCATCCTCACCTGGATCGTCGCCGGCCTGATGTTTCACCACCTCGTCGGCCTGCCGCTGTTCGGCCATGCCGCGGCGACAACGGTGCTGCCGGCCGCGCCCGGCGCGCCCACGGCCGGCGTCGCCGGCGTCCAGGGCCGGCTGCCAGCGCATATCCGGGGCCCGATCCGCCTGCTCGCCGCCTCCGAACATTATCTGCGCGTCGTCACCGACCGCGGCGAGGCGATGGTTCTCTACCGCTTCGGCGATGCGGTCGCCGAACAGCCGCTGGCGAGCGGCGCGCAGGTTCACCGCTCCTGGTGGATCGCGCGCGAGGCGGTCGCCGCCGTCCGACGTTCGGGCGCCAAGGTGACCATCGAGCTTCACGACGGCACCGAAGTCCCGGTCAGCCGCACCTACCTCATGGACGCCAAGCGCGCCGGCCTCGTCTGACTGGCGCGGTCCATCCGCCCCCGCATTGATCTGAAAATCCGATCACCAAGATAGAAACAACTCGTTTCGTCGATCAGCGCGCGTGCCCTAACCCACCGTTACGACAACAAAACAACGGAGGGTTCCCATGCGCTCGTCATCCGTCTCCTTCATCGCGCTGATGGCCGCGGCCGTCGCCTGCGCCGCGCCGGCCCAGGCCGCCGGCGGCGCCGTCTCCAACAAGTTCTGGTGGCCGGAGAGCATCGACCTCTCGCCGCTACGCGCGCACAATGCGACGTCGAGCCCGCTCGGCGCCGACTTCGACTACGCCGCCGAGTTCAAGACGCTCGATCTCGCCGCGGTGAAGAAGGACATCGAGGCTGTTCTCACCGAGTCGCAGCCCTGGTGGCCGGCCGATTACGGCAACTACGGCCCCTTCTTCATCCGCATGGCCTGGCACAGCGCTGGCACCTATCGCATCGGCGACGGCCGCGGCGGCGCCGCCGGCGGTCAGATGCGCTTCGAGCCGCTCAACTCCTGGCCCGACAACGCCAACCTCGACAAGGCTCGCCGCCTGCTGTGGCCGGTCAAGGCCAAGTACGGCCGCAAGCTGTCCTGGGCCGACCTCATGGTGCTGACCGGCAACGTCGCGCTCGAGTCGATGGGCTTCAAGACGCTCGGCTTCGCCGGCGGCCGTCAGGACGACTGGGAGGCGGATCTCGTCTACTGGGGTCCGGAAAAGAAGTTCCTCGCCGACGAGCGCCACAGCGGCGACCGCAAGCTCCAGCGCCCGCTGGGCGCGGTCCAGATGGGCCTCATCTACGTCAATCCGGAAGGCCCCAACGGCAAGCCCGATCCGCTCGCCTCGGCGCGCGACATCCGTCAGGCCTTCGGCCAGATGGCGATGAACGACGAGGAGACCGTTGCGCTCATCGCCGGCGGCCACACCTTCGGCAAGGCGCACGGCGCCTATGATCCCGCCAAGTGCGTCGGCGTCGAGCCGGCCGCGGGCGCGGTCGAGGAGCAGGGCTTCGGCTGGAAGAACAAGTGCGGCAAGGGGAACGCCGGCGACACCGTCACCAGCGGCCTCGAGGGCGCGTGGACGTCGAACCCGATCGCCTGGACGACCCAGTATCTCGACAATCTGTTCAAGTACGACTGGGTGCAGACGCGCAGCCCGGCCGGCGCGATCCAGTGGATCCCGAGCGACAAGAGCGCGGCAAACCTCGTCCCCGACGCGCACGATCCGGAAAAGACCCACGCGCCGATCATGTTCACCACCGATCTCGCGCTGAAGTTCGACCCGGCCTATCGCAAGATCTCGCAGCGCTTCCAGAAGAACCCGGCCGAGTTCGAGCGCGCCTTCGCCCGCGCCTGGTTCAAGCTGACGCACCGCGACATGGGTCCGCGCGCCCGCTACATCGGCCCCGACGTGCCGAAGGAAGTGCTCGACTGGCAGGACCCGGTGCCGGCGGTCGACCATGTTCTCATCGACGCGGCCGACACGGCGCAGCTGAAGGCCGACATTCTCGCGACCGGCCTTACCGTCCCCGAGCTCGTCCGCACCGCCTGGGCGTCGGCCGCGAGTTTCCGCGGCACCGACATGCGCGGCGGCGCGAACGGGGCGCGCGTCCGCCTCGCCCCGCAGCGCAACTGGGAGGTCAACAACCCGGCCGAGCTGACGAAGACGCTGGCGGCGCTCGAGGGCGTGCAGCAGCGCTTCAACAAGGGCCGCCGCGACGGCAAGAAGGTCTCGCTCGCCGACCTCATCGTGCTCGGCGGCAACGCCGCGGTCGAGCAGGCGGCGAAGGCCGCCGGCACGCCCGTCACGCTGCCGTTCACCCCGGGCCGCACCGACGCCAGCCAGGCGCAGACCGACGTGCAGTCCTTCGCCGTGCTGGAGCCGACCGCGGACGGCTTCCGCAACTACTACGGCAAGGACAACCGTCTCTCGCCGGCCGAGAGCATGGTCGAGCGCGCTGCGCTCCTCACGCTCACGGTGCCGGAGATGACGGTTCTCGTTGGCGGCCTGCGGGCGCTCGGCGCCAACGCCGGCGGGGCGGCGCACGGTGTCTTCACCGACCGTCCGGGCACGCTGTCGAACGACGTCTTCGTCAACCTGCTCGACATGTCGACGGCGTGGCGCAAGGCCTCGACCGACGGGCTCTACGAGGGCGTCGACCGCGCCAGCGGCAAGGTCAAGTGGACCGCGACCCCGGTCGATCTGATGTTCGGCTCGCACGCCGAGCTGCGCGCGATCGCCGAGGTCTACGCCGCCAGCGACGGCCGCGAGAAGTTCGCGCAGGACTTCGCCAAGGCCTGGACCAAGGTCATGTCGCTCGACCGCTTCTAAGGCGGGTCCGACCGGCAGACAGCGGCCTCCCCCGCCCCCCGGGGGAGGCCGTTCGTCTGTCCGGGGATCAGGCGAGCGCGGGCCGGGGCCGCCGCGCCCGCTTCGTCCACCACAGCCAGACGCCGGTCACATAGAACATCGGCAGGCTGAGCCCCGCGAGCAGCGTCAGCAGCCGGCCCGCGATCCCGGCGATTTCGCCGCCATGGATCGAGAAGGCGGCATCGAGCAGCCGGTTGGCGAGCGGCGCGGTCAGCGGATCATAGGCCGCGAGCAGCGCCCCGCTTTGCCCGTCCACGGTAACCGTCGTAACCCCCGACCAGGCCCGCACCTCGCCAGGCTGGTGCAGCCGGATCGAATAGACGGGCGCCGTCGCGGTCGGCGGGGTCAGCCGCACGAAGCCGGCGCCCGGGAAGCGCGCCTGCGCCCTCTCCAGCGCCGCCTGCGCAGGGATCCAGCGCGGCGTCGCACCGGCGGGCAGCGGCGCAGGGCGATAGGCGCTTTCGAAGGGCACCAGCCCCGGCAGCGCAGCGCGCAGCTCCTTGCCGAACACCATCGCCATGCCGGCGGGGACCAGCACCACGAGCGCCGCCCCGGCGGTCAGACCCGCCAGCCGGTGCCAGCCATAGAGCTGCTGCGGCCGGCTCCGCCACGCGCGCCAGTTGGCGACCCCCCTCCACAGTCGCGGCCAGCCGATCCACAGCCCGAGCAGCAGGCTCGACACCAGCACCCCGCCCGACAGGCCGACGATCAGGTGCCCGGTGTCGCCCGCCAGCAGATTCTCGTGAAGATCGTAGAGGAAGGACGCGGTCGCGCCCCCGCCCGGCGCATCGGGCAGCGCGACGCGGCTGTCGACCGCGCGCGCCGTTGCCGCATCGAGAAACACGTCGCGCTCGCCGCCAGGTGCTGCCACCGCCGCGACAAGCAGGTCGCCGCGCGCTTCGGCGATGCCGAGCCGCAGCACCGGTCCGCCACCCGCTGCACCCGCCGCCGCCAGCAACGCGTCCGCCGAGGCCATCGGCCCCTCGCTTCCGGCGCGCGCCGGATTGGCCCACCGCTCGATCTCGCGATGAAACACCAGCGCCGCGCCGGTCAGCCCCTGCACCGCCCACAGTGCGCCGAGCGTCAGCCCGAGCCACAGGTGAACGGTGATCGCGAGCCGCTTCACAGCGCCACGCGCGCCGACAGCTTGACCGTCCGCGGCAGGCCGACGCCGAGCAGGCCGTTGCCCGCCGCCGACCAGTAGCGCGCGTTGGTGAGGTTGTCGGCGTTGAGCTGAAGCGTCAGCCCGTCCGACCCGATCCCGTCGATCCGGTACCGCACCATCGCCGACAGCGTCGTGTAGCCGTCGACGAACGCCTGATTGAATGCGTTGACCGCGCGGTTGCCGACATGGAAGGCGCCGCCGCCGACCGCCAGCCCGGGCACCGCCTCGGGCCGCCACTCGCCGAACAGGCTGGCGGTTGTCTTCGGCGTATTCTCTGGCCGCTTGCCGAGCTGGAGCGGATTGACCGTCCGCCGCAGCTCCGCATCGAGGATCTGGAGCGAGGCGTAGAGCGACACGGCGCGGCTGAGCTCGCCCGTCGCCGAGGCCTCGAAGCCGCGGTAGCGCGCGCGTCCGGCGAGCTTGAAGACATTGTCCGCCGGGTCGGTGAAGGCGCTGGCGCGATCGACCTGGAACAGCGCGCCCTGCAGGATCAGGCCGCGCCCGACCTCGGCCTTCACGCCCGCCTCATATTGCTTCGACACCGCGGG
>JADCGM010000394.1 GCA_020249025.1 Alphaproteobacteria bacterium | reverse complement strand
CGTCGGCGTAGGCGTAGGCGTAGGCGTCGGCGTAGGCGTAGGCGTCGGCGTCGGCGTAGGCGTCGGCGTAGGCGTCGGCGTAGGCGTAGGCGTAGGCGTAGGCGTCGGCGTAGGCGTCGGCGTAAACTTTCCGGGCGACCTCGCGCCACTCTTCGCGCGGCGCTCGGTCGCCCCCGAGTGCACGGGCATGCAGGTCGCGCCACTGCTCGTGAGCAGCCTTCGCTTCAGGCCGTTCCCTCTCCTCGGATCGCGCGATCCAGAGCGGAGCCAGCACCGTCGCGTGCCAGTCGTAGACGACGGTGAACGGCACCTTACCGTCAAGGCGAGCCAGCTCGGCATATAGCTGGCGACCCCACTCTATGTGATCGCCCTCGGGCAGGTTGTCGAAGTAGTAAGGGACCATCTGCGCGAGCCACCGCGGCATGACGGTTGCCGGGCAGTCCGCCGGCGAGTTGATCGAGGATCCGAGCGCGCCGAGCGCACAGGCAAGGTGGCGGCCGTCCTGGTCGCTGCTGTGCCAAGCCTTACGGACCAGCGCGCCTTCGGCGAGCAGCGTTTCATACCGCTCCAAGGCTGCAGGTGCGGACGTGACAAGTTCGAGAGTCGTCATGGTCAAAGCTCCTCGGGGATGGTGGGGGAGGGGACATCGGCGCGGGCGCGCAGCCAAGCTGCGGCCGTTCTCAGTGCGGCGGCGAGCTCGATCGGATCGCTGGGCAGCTGCAGGCGATAGCGGTGGCGGGTGACGCCACCGACGTTGACGGCCGCGATGAGCGTGCCGCCGGCGGCTTCGATCAGAGCGACGGAAGTCACGACGGAAACCCATCGTGCTGGACGCCGTCGAGCAGGCGGCCGGCATTCTTCTTGGTCGTAAGCAGCGAGCGGCCGCACGACGGATTCCAAAGACCCGTTTGCGCTTCGACCAGCCGGAACGCTGCAGCGCGCAGCGCTCCGACCGTGCGGAAGCGGGCCCGGGGGCGATCGCCGAAAAGATCGACCTTCGACATCACGCCTCCGGCGCGGCCCGCCGCAGGCAGTCGATCAGCCCGAAGGCATGCACCTTCAGCCGCTCGGCCAGCTTGCCGGCGTCGGCGTAGGCGTCGGCGTCGGCGTCGGCGTAGGCGTAGGCGTCGGCGTCGGCGTAGGCGTAGGCGTCGGCGTAGGCGTAGGCGTCGGCGTCGGCGTAGGCGTCGGCGTAGGCGTCGGTGTCGGCGTAGGCGTCGGCGTAGGCGTAGGCGTCGGCGTAGGCGTAGGCGTAAACTTTCCGGGCGACCTCGCGCCACTCTTCAAGCGGCGCTCGGTCGCCCCCGCGTGCGCGAGCATGAAGGTCGCGCCACTGCTTATGCGCGGCCTTCGCCTCGGGTCTGCCCTTCGCTTCCGCTCGCTCGATCCACAGCGGCGCCAGCACCGTCGCGTGCCAGTCATAGACGACCGTGAACGGCACCTTGCCGCCGAGCCGGTCCAGCTCGGCATAGAGCTGCTGACCCCAGTCGAGATAGCAATCCTCCGGCAGCCGGTCGAAGAAGTAGGGCACCATGCGCGCCAGCCACCGCGGCATCACTGCCGACGGGCAGTCGCGCGGCGCGCTGACATTCGGCCCGAGCACGCCGAGCGCGCACGCCAGATGGCGACCATCTTCCTCGCGGTGCCATTCCTTGCGGATCAGCAGGCCTTCGGCGCGGAACGTCTCGTAGCGCTGGCGCGCCTCGGCGGCGCTGGTGACAAGCGACAGGGTCTTCATTGGATTGCTCCTTCGGGGATGGTCGGGAAGACGGGAGCCGATCGCGCGCGCAGGAAGGCGGCGGCCGACGCGAAGAAGGCGGCGACCTGCGCAGGATCGCTCGATAGGCGATGGGCGAGCGTGTGCGGCGGATGATCGCCGCCGCTGACGGTGACCGCGATGACGCCGCCTGGGCGGATCACGACCTGAGCCGAGGCCGTCATGCGCGGCCCCCGTCGGCGGGCGCGTTCGCCAGCTCGAGCAGCACGTCGGCGTGGCAGGGCTCGTCGAGCGGGCACCAGCAGGCGAGGTTCTTGCCGCGCAGCTCGTGAATGTCACGCTGCCACGTCGGCTCGTCGAAGCTGCCCAAAAGGGCGCGGAACGCATCGATAGCCTGCGCCCGCGTGTAGCCCGCCTCTTTCGGGTGAAAGCCGTTGCGCGCCGTCACTGGATACGGGTTGCCCCACTTAGACGGGCGCGCGACGACGACGGTGTTCTCCGGCAGCCGCCAGCCCTTCGCCCGCGACAGGAGGATGCGCTTGGGCGTCTGGCCATCAGCCACGACGCACCCCCATGGCGTGCAGCCGGTCGATCTCGGCGGCGATCAGCGCGCCCGCCTTGGCGAGGTTCTTCCGCGCATCGGTCGACGGCTTGAACAGCGCCGCCTCCCACGGCCAGTGCGCGGCCGCGAAGGTCGCGACCACCTCGTCGTCACCGGCGTCGTTCGGCGACGTCGCCCAAAGCAGATAGGCCGCGGCTGCCTGCAGCAGCTCGCTGTCGCCATGGCCAAGGTCGTGCGCCGGCGTGAACCGGTGCAGCTCGATCTGCTCCTGCCGCTCGGCGGCGATGCGCCGCACGCCGATCGGCAGATCCTGAATGCGGGTCGGGTCAGTCACGCGCCACCTCGAGCGCGGCGATGGCAGCCTCGATGCGGGCCTGGGCGGCGATCAGCGGCTGGACGGCCGCCAGCTGCGCAGCGATCGCATCGCGCTGGGCGAACAGCGCATCGCGCGCGCCCGCCAGCGGATCGGCCGGATCGATCCAGGGCCGCGCCGCCTCAAGCGTCATCTCGCCCGGGATCACCACCCCGCCGGGCGAGCGCTGAAGGCCGAACGGGAACGCCGGGCGACCTTCCTGTCGCTCAATGGCCGAAGGCGGCAGCGCCGTGATTGAGACGCCGCCGAGATCAACCGTCGTCACCACCTCGACTGTCCCGGCCGCCTCGGGCGCGGCGGCGTCGGCCTGATCAACCGCAGCGCCTGCCTCGGCCGCGACCGGCTGCTCGCCCGCATCCGCCGCCTCGCCAGCGTCCGCCGGCGGCCAGTCGTGCGTCGTCTCGGCATCGCCCGGGGCGACAGCGCCGCGCGCGATGTAGCGACCCTCCAGGCCCATGACGCGGAGCGTGTTGCCCGGCGGGTCCGAATACAGCCCGAACAGGATGCCGGTCGTGATGGCCTGACGCCCGCCGACGACGGCGTGCAGCGTCGATTCCGGCACCATCATCTGCTTGGCGAGCTTGCCGACGCTGCCGAGCACGGCCTTGCAGGTCGCGATATCGGCCAGCACCTGGTCGCGCGTCAGGTTGCGGGCCGTCAGGCGGAACACTTCCGCCGGGAACGGGGTCTCCATCAATTTATCTCCTGGGCAGGGGCACCGCTCGGCGCGGTCGCGGCACGCAGCTGCGCCAGGCCCTCGGCGGTGAGCTGGAACTGCGGCCGCCGCGCGACCAGCCCGGCGGGCTCGATCAGCCCGCGCGACTGCAGGAAGCGGATCGTGTCGGGCGTCACGCAGCCGCGCGGCGCCGGCTGCCCCTCGAACTGCGCCAGCGCCTCGACCGACATCGGATCGAGCCATCTGCGCTCGGGCGCGCCGCCTTTGGGTGCGATCCGGTCGAGGATCTCGACGGGGCGCTCGCCAGCGACAAGGCGCAAGCCGTTCTGCAGATCGATCCGGCTACCGCTCGGGATCTCCGTGATGGACACGATGCTGTCGATCTTCACCCAGGCCGGCGGGGCCTCGGGCTCGAACGAGCAGGTCACCAGCACGAAGCCGGCGCGCTTGTGCTGCTCGCCGCTCACGCGACGTCCCCGCGCTCGGCGAGCGCGCGGCGCAGCGCGACGATCTCGGCCTGACCATCGGCCCGGCAGCGCGCGTTCATGCGCCGCTCGAGATCGAGCCAGCCCTTCAGCCGGTCATGTTCCGCGCGCAGCGCGCGAAAGCGGCGATCGGCGAAGAAGTCCCAGCCGATGGCCGTCCCGGCGATGCCGGCCAGCACCGTCACCAGCACGTCGCCCGGATGAACGGTCGCAGCCGCGAACCCGGCCAGCAGGCCGAGCGCGACGCTGCCCGCGATGTCGATCGCGATCGACGGCAGCGAGCTGCGCCGCAGGATCGAGTGCACCGGCAGACCGCCGGTCTGCGCCGGGATCTCATAATCGTTGGCGGCCGTCTCGACGGCGGCCTCGGCGATCGTCTCGCCGATGCCCATGCGCCCGTCGCGACGCTGAAAGACATGCACTTCGTTCATCCGTGGATCTCCTGCCAGGCCTGCGGAACGGGGACGCCCGCCTCGTGCGCACGCTCGATCAGCGGCTGCAGGGCGGGGAAACGGGGGCTGCGCGGCTCGCCGTCGTGGTCACGGCACCAGCGCAGGGAAAGATCGGCGAGGCTGTGCCACGCGGCCGGCAGCCCTTCGGCAGGCAGGCCCAACGCGCAGGCCTTCAGCCGCTCGCGCCAGGCGGCGGGGACATGCCCGTCCCGCGCCTCGGACCCCAGCACGACCAGCGTCGCGGCCAGCATCAGCTCGGTCGCGGGATCGAGCGCCTGCGGCACGAAGCGCAGACTGTGCTTGACGGCCATCGTCATGCGGCACTCCGGTCTTCGGCGACGCGCTT
>JADCGM010000393.1 GCA_020249025.1 Alphaproteobacteria bacterium | reverse complement strand
CGGTCAGCGTCAGGCCGGCGAGGCCGAGAAACAGCGGGGTCATGCGACACATACTCCGGAAGGGAACGGGCTCATTCGGTCACCGAACAGCTTTCGCCCGCGACCTTGAGGCGGGCGCAGAGGTTCTGCGCGGTGGCGCGCGAGGTGATACCGGTGGCGCGCAGCCGGTAGAGCGTCTTGCCGTCGCGTTCCAGCGCATCGATCGCCTTCCCGAGCGGCGCGATATAGCTGTAGCGGCCGGTGAAGCTCTTCCACACCTCGTTGGCCTTGGCGTTGGTCGAGAAGGCGCCGAGCTGGAGCGAGAAATTGCCTGAATCGGACGCGGACGCCGCAGGCTTCGCGGTCGCGCCGAGCGCCTGGTCGAGACTGGCGAGGCGATCCCCGGTGGGCTTCGGCGCAGGCGGCTTGACCGCGGCGGGCGCGGGCTTCGGCGTGGTGGTCGCGGCCGGCTTCGCCGCCGCGGGCTTGGTCTCGGCGACCGTCGGCTTGGGCGTCGTCGTCGCGGGTTTCGGCGCAGGCGTCACGGCGGCCTTTGGCGCCGGCGTCACGGCGGGCGGCGTGGCTGTCGCCGCATTCGGCGCGGCAGCGGTCGCCGTCGCGGGCGGCGGCAGGATCGAGCGCGGCGCGGCCGCAGCCGGCGGCGGGGTCACGACCGGGGCTGCAGCCACCGCCTGCGGCGCGGGCGCGACCGGGCGCGGCAGCGGCTCCTCGGGCAGCGCATCGAGCGCGAGATCGCCGCCCGGATCGACGCCGTCGGCGGCCTCGAAGCTGGTCTGGCCCTCGCCCTCCATGGTGATGCCGCCATCGAGCGCGCGGGTCTTGTAGGGCGTGTCGGGGGCGCGGATCAGCGGAATGTCGCCATCGGCGGTGGCGAATTCGGCGGCCGGGTCCTCAGGGCGCGCGACGCCCGCGTAGATCAGCGCGACAACGCCGAACAGCAGGACGGCGAGCAGACCGGTCCAGAACAGGAAGCGCGAGCGCGGGACCGCGGTGTGGCGCGGGGCGCCGCCGCCGCGCCGGGACGCCGGCTCGGCCGGCGCGAGCCACGGCGCATCGTCGTCCTCGTCGTCCTCGTAGGCCCCCCGACGGCTCACGGTCAGTGCATCTCCTCGACGGGCGTCACCCCCATGATCGAGAGCCCGTTGCGGATAATCTGCCCGACCCCGCGCGCCAGCGCCAGACGCGCTGCGGTCAGCTGCGGATCGGCGGCGACGAGGAAGCGCCGCTCGGGCGCGTCGTTCCCGCGGTTCCACAGCGCGTGGAAGGCCGCCGCCAGATCGCCGAGGAAGAAGGCGACGCGGTGCGGCTCATGAGCGGCGGCGGCCGCCTCGACGATGCGCGGCCACTGCGCCGCGAACTTGACGAGCGCCAGCTCCTCGCTGTCCAGCCGGCCGAGATCGGGCGCGACCTCGGGAATGCCTTCGGCCGCCATCCGCCGCGCCAGCGAGTGGATGCGGGCATGGGCGTACTGGACGTAGAAGACCGGATTGTCCTTCGACTGCTCGACGACCTTGGCGAAGTCGAAATCGAGCTGGGCGTCGGAGCGGCGCGTCAGCATGATGAAGCGCACCACGTCCTTGCCGACCTCGCGGACGACATCGGCGAGCGTGACGAAATTGCCGGCGCGCTTCGACATCTTGATCGGCTCGCCGGCGCGCAGCAGCCGCACCATCTGCACGAGCTTGACGTCCAGCGCCACGCGCCCGTCGGTCAGCGCCTCGACCGCGGCCTGCTGGCGCTTGACGGTGCCGGCGTGATCCGCGCCCCAGATGTCGATGAGCATGTCGGCCCGGCTCGCCTTGTCGGCGTGATAGGCCATGTCGGCGCCGAAATAGGTCCAGCTGCCATCCGACTTCTTCACCGGCCGGTCGACATCGTCGCCGAACTGCGTCGAGCGGAACAGCGTCAGCTCGACCGGCTCCCAGTCCTCGGGCTTCTCGCCCTTGGGCTCTGGCAGCGTGCCTTCATAGACGAGGCCCTTGGCGCGCAGCGCATCGGCGGCGGCATCGACCGCGCCCGACGCCTGGAGCTCGGCCTCGGAGGCGAAGCGGTCGTGATGGATGCCGAGCAGTGCGAGGTCGGCGCGGATGAGGTCCATCATCTGCGCGACAGTCTCGCGCTTGAAGGTCTGCAGCCACTCCGCCTCGGGCGCGCCGACATACCGGTCGCCGAAGGTGGCCGCGAGATGCGCGCCGACCGGCTTCAGATAGTCGCCCGGATAGAGCCCTTCCGGGATGTCGCCGATGCTCTCGCCGAGCGCCTCGCGGTAGCGCAGGTGCGCCGAGCGGGCGAGCGTGTCGACCTGGCTGCCGGCGTCGTTGACATAGTATTCGCGGGTGACCGCATAGCCCGCATATTCGAGCAGCGCCGCCAGCGCATCGCCCACCACCGCGCCGCGGCAATGGCCCATATGCATCGGCCCCGTCGGGTTCGCCGAGACATACTCGACGTTGACGGTCGTGCCCTTGCCCATCGCCGACCGGCCATAGTCCCCGGCCTGCGTCAGGATCGCATCGAGCTCGGCGCGCCACAGGTCGTCCGACAGCCGGACGTTGATGAAGCCCGGCCCCGCGACCTCGGCGGACCCGACCTCGGGAAGCTTCGCCAGCTCTGCGGCGAGCGCGGTCGCAATCTCGCGCGGGTTCTTGCCTGCGGGCTTCGCGAGCACCATCGCCGCGTTGGTCGCCAGATCGCCGTGCGACGGGTCGCGCGGCGGCTCCACCGTCACATTGGCGTGATTGAGCCCGGCGGGCAGCTGCCCCGCCGCGGCAAGCGCGTCGAGCGCGGCGCGGACGCGCCCGGAAAAACGTTCGAAGACCGACATGGCGCGGGCTTTACGGCCAAGTTCGCCCGCCTGCAAATGGCGCTAACGGTACTTCCAGTTCTGCGGCTTGCCGTCGGCGATGAGCCCGAGCGCCTGTTCGAGCCGGCGGGCGCGGGTCTCCGCGCGCTTCGCGGCCGTGATCCATTCGATGTATTCGCGGCGCTGGCTGGGCGGGAAGGCCGCGAAGACGGTCTGTGCCGTGGGGTTGGCGGCGAGCGCAGCGGCGAGATCGTCGGGCACGGGAAGCTCGGGTTTCGGGGCGCGCTTCGGCACCATGCGCTTGGCCCCCGCGTCGATGGCGGCGACGCGCGCCCGGATCGCGGCGGCCAGTTCAGCGTCCGGGGGCAGGTCCGCTTCGCTCGCGATGCGACCGAAGGTGCCCATCGCGCCTTCGACCCGATCAACGTCGGCGTTCCAGATGCCGATGGCGCAATGCGCCTTGAAGCCCGCCATGTGCGCGACGATGACGCCGCCCTTCACGAAGAAGGGCATGCCCCACTTGATCGTTTCGTCGAGCCCGGGCGCGGCGGCGTGGATCGCGGCCCGGATGCGCGCCAGCAGCGGCTGCGCGAAAGGATGCGCCCTGGCGATATAGGCGTCGACCCGCAGGTCGGCGACCATCAGATCAGCGCCTCGCCCGCAAAGGCGTCGCGGCCGAACAGCCGTTCATAGGTGCGCGCGGCGTAGCGGT
>JADCGM010000392.1 GCA_020249025.1 Alphaproteobacteria bacterium | reverse complement strand
CGCCTCGGCCGCCGAGCGCAGCGCATCGAGGGAGGCGACACCCGACAGGTCGGGCACGTCGACTGCCGACGGTAACGCGGGAGCCTTTGCCGGCTCGCGGCGTTGGGGCGGCAGGGTGAAGGCCGGCGGTTCCTCGGCGATCTCGGCGCGGACGGGCGGCGCGAGCCAGTCGCGCGGCGCGTCGTCGACGAGCGTGTCGACGCCGGCGTCCACCCACCACGCCAGCGCCGACGCGGCCGCCTCCCGCGACAATGCCTGTCCCTCCGAGCCCATGGAACCGGAGTGGCGGGCGCGGCGGTGTCTGGTCAATTCGGGGAGGCGTCCCTATTGGGTGAGTCATGGCATTTGTGCGACGTGTCGATGACGGCACCGCCGGATGAGGGATGGGAGCGAATGAGTCAGCGCGAATCGATGCCCTATGACGTCGTGATCGTCGGCGGGGGACCTGCCGGCCTGTCGGCGGCGATTCGACTGAAACAACTCGCGGCCGAAAAGGGCGGCGAGATCAGCGTCTGCATCCTCGAGAAGGGCTCGGAGATCGGCGCCCACATCCTGTCTGGCGCGGTGATCGATCCGAAGTCGCTCGACGAGTTGCTCCCCGAGTGGCGGACGATGGACTGTCCGCTGGCGCAGACGCCGGTGACGGAGAACCACCACTGGCTGCTCGGCGAGACGTCGAAGACCGAGTTCCCGCATTTTCTGCTGCCGCCCTTCATGCACAACAAGGGCTGCTACACGGGTTCGCTCGGAAACCTCTGCCGCTGGCTGGCGCAGCAGGCCGAAGGGCTGGGCGTCGAGATCTTCCCGGGCTTCGCGGCCGCCGAGGTGCTGTTCCACGAGGATGGCTCGGTGAAGGGCGTCGCCACCGGCGACATGGGCGTGCTGCGCGACGGCACCCACGGCCATGCCTATCAGCCGGGCATGGAACTCCACGCGAAGTACACCTTCTTCGCCGAGGGCGTGCGCGGCCATCTGTCGAAGCAGCTGATCCGCCAGTTCGAGCTGGCGAAAGACAGCCAGCCGCAGACCTATGGCATCGGCATCAAGGAGCTGTGGGACATCGATCCGGCCAAGCATGTGCCGGGCCGCGTCATCCACACCCAGGGCTGGCCGCTCACCGACGCCTGGGGCGGCGGCTTCCTGTACCATCAAGCCAATGGCCAGGTGGCGCTCGGCTTCGTGACGGCGCTGTCCTACAAGAACCCCTATCTGTCGCCGTTCGACGAGATGCAGCGCTGGAAGACGCACCCCGCGATCCGCGCCATCCTCGAGGGTGGCCGCCGTGTTTCTTACGGCGCGCGCGCGATCAACGAGGGCGGCTATCAGTCGGTGCCGAAGCTGACCTTCCCGGGCGGTGCGCTCATCGGCTGCTCGGCGGGCTTCGTGAACGTGCCGCGCATCAAGGGCACGCACACCGCGATGAAGACCGGCATGATGGCGGCCGAGGCTGCTTTCGCCGCGATCACGGGCGGCTCGGAAGGCCATGACGAGCTCACCGCCTATCAGGCGGCCTATGATGCGAGCTGGGTCAAGGAGGAGCTGCGCGTCGTGCGCAACGCCGAGCCGGCGGTGGCGAAGTTCGGCGGCGTCGTCGGCACGCTCGTCGCGGGGCTGACGCTGTGGGCCGAGCATCTCGGCATCCGCATGCCCTTCACCTTCGGCCACAAGCCCGACCACAGCAAGCTGTGGCGCAAGGAGCATTGCCACCCCATCGCCTATCCCAAGCCCGATGGCGTCATCAGCTTCGACAAGCTGTCCTCGGTGTTCCTGTCGAACACCAATCACGAGGAGGATCAGCCGATCCACCTGACGCTGAAGGACGCTTCGGTGCCGACCGCGGTCAACCTGCCCCTCTATGACGAGCCCGCGCAGCGTTACTGCCCGGCCGGGGTCTATGAGATCGTCGAGGAGGCGGCGGGGCCGCGGCTGCAGATCAACGCCCAGAACTGCGTCCACTGCAAAACCTGCGACATCAAGGACCCCACCCAGAACATCAATTGGGTGGTACCTGAGGGTGGAGGCGGGCCCAACTACCCGAACATGTGAGGAGGCTCGTGCAGGTGCGGCGGCTGGCGATCGTGGCGGCGATGATGGCGGCGGCCCCCGCGGCCGCGTCCGCAGCCCCGCCGGATGCCGACGGCGTTCACGCCTATGTGCTCGGCCGCCACGCCTTCGCCGCCGACCAGATCGACCGGGCGTCGCGCTATTTCGCCTCGGCGCTGGCGAGCGACCCCGACGATCCCGTGCTCATGCGCCGGACCTTCGACCTGGCCGTGGCGGCGGGCGAGGAGAATCTCGCCAACCGCCTCGCCGAGCGGCTGGCGGTCAACGACCGCTACGACACTACCATCGGGCTGGTGCGGGTCGCGGCTGCGCTGAAGCGCAAGGACTGGGACACCGCCGACCGGCTGCGCGCCGACCTCGGGCAGGCGGGCTTCGCCGCCTTCACGCTTCCCATTGTCGAGGCCTGGACGCTGTTCGGGCGCGGCAAAGTGGACGCTGCGCTGGCGCGGCTGACGGTCGAGGGTCAGGACGGCTTCGCGCGCGTCTACACGGCCGAGCACCGGGCCCACATCCTCGCCGCCGCCGGGCGGTGGAGCGAAGCCGCGGCCGCCT
>JADCGM010000391.1 GCA_020249025.1 Alphaproteobacteria bacterium | reverse complement strand
GCGCGCCGTGACACGACCGGCGGTTACAAGGTGGATGTCAGCCGCGGCGAGCGGGTCGGCCGCGTCTCGTCTGAGTGGTTCTCGCGTCCGGCTGACGAACGCTACCTCTCGCTCTCCGAACTGGCGCGATCGGTGCGCGACCGCGCCGACCGCAGCCGGACCCGCGTGGTGGAAAGCGCCCTGATCCATGTGGAGGCTAACCGCAACAACCCGGAGCGGTTGGCCCTGATCCTGCCCGGCACCGATACGGCCATTGCGCCGACACACTGGTCCTTCGGCCAACTCGCCAGTCTGGTCGGCGCACCCGCCGCCTATCTGCGCCAGCTCCCGGCCACTCTCGCGGCCATCAATCTGCAATATGGCCTGACCTCCAATCGCGCCGAGCAGATCAAGACGCTGGAAACCGACGACGGCCGCACGGAACTGCGCGCCGTCACCGGCCCAGATTATGGGAGGATATTCGACGCAGAACTGGTGGAAGCCGTGCAGCGCATTGCTGGCAACGGCACGGGCGACACGCGCTGGAAGGTGCCGGGTGTGCTCGACTGGTCGACCGGCGTCTACAATCCCCGCGTCGACATCACCAAGGACACGACGACGCTCTATGCCTCCGATCGCGACGTCTTCCTGTTCCTGGTCGATGACCTGAATCCGATCGAGGCCGGTCGCCTGCCGGACGGTTCGCCCGATCTCTATTTCCGGGGCTTCTATTGCTGGAATTCCGAGGTCGGCGCCAAGACCCTCGGCACGGCGAGCTTCTACCTCCGCGCAGTCTGCCAAAATCGGAATTTGTGGGGCGTGGAGGATTTCGAGGAAATCACCATCCGCCACAGCAAATACGCCGCCAACCGGTTTGCGCATGAGGCGGCCCCGGCACTGTTGAACTTCGCGAACTCCTCGCCCCTGCCCTTCGTCAACGGCATCAAGGCGGCGCGCGAGCGGATCGTGGCAAGAACCGACGAAGACCGCACCGACTTCCTGCGCCGTCGCGGTTTCTCCAAGGCCGAGGCCGGGAAGATCATCCACGCGGTGCTGGCCGAGGAAGGCCGCCCGCCGGAGAGCATCTTCGACTTCGTTCAGGGCATCACCGCCGTCGCCCGCGACAAGCCCCATCAGGACGCCCGCCTCGACATGGAGGCCAAGGCCAAGAAGCTGCTCGACCGAGCAGCCTGATCTCCGTGACGCCGGGGATGCGGTTTTCCGTGTCTCCGGCTTTGCGCTTCCGTGTCTCTCGGTTCACCGGTCCGTGGCGCTGCCCCCTTTAGAGGAAGAGGGCGGCGCTTCGCTCCGTGACGGGTTGGAGGTTGAGAGAGAGTCTCTCGGCCGCCCGTCGCGGAGTAAATCCCGATGGCTACTGCTGTTCAGAAGATCGTCCTGTCGTCCTCGCGCGACATCCCCTTCAACAAGCTGGTGCTCAGCCAGTCCAACGTCCGGCGCGTGAAGGCCGGCGTCTCGATCGAGGACCTTGCGGCCTCGATCGCCCGACGCGGCCTGATCCAGAGCCTCAGCGTCTTCCCGGTGGTCGACGCCGTGGGCGTTGAGACCGGCATGTTCGAGGTGCCCGCCGGCGGCCGCCGCTTCCGTGCGCTGGAGATGCTGGTGAAGCAAAAGCGCCTCGCCAAGGTCGCGCCCGTGCCTTGCGTCCTCCGCGACCGTGACGGCGCCATCCTCCCCGAAGAGGTGTCGTTGGCGGAGAATATCGAGCGCGCGCCGCTGCACCCGCTCGACCAGTTCCGCGCCTTCCAGGACATGCGCGACAAGGGCATGACCGAGGAGGAGATCGCTGCAGCCTTCTTCGTGCAGGTCACTGTCGTGAAACAGCGGCTCCGGCTGGCATCTGTCTCGCCGGCGTTGCTCGACGTCTATGCCGAGGACGGCATGACGTTGGAACAGCTCATGGCGTTCACGGTGTCGCCCGATCACGCCCGCCAGGAACAGGTCTGGGAGGCGATCAAGGACGCCTGGTCGAAGGAGCCCTATCAGATCCGGCGCATGCTTACCGAGACCACGGTGCGCGCCTCGGACAAGCGTGCCGTCTTCGTCGGCATCGAGGACTATCAGGCGGCCGGCGGCGTTACCATGCGCGACCTCTTCCAGTCCGACGATGGCGGCTGGCTGCAGGACCCGGCGCTCCTCGACCGCCTGGTCGCTGAGAAGCTGAAGGCCATGGCCGAGGAGGTCGCCGCCGAAGGCTGGAAGTGGATCGAGGTCGCGGTCAGCTTCCCCTATGACGCGACCCGCGGCCTGCGCGAGCTGCAGGGCGAGGCCCTCGACCTTACCGCCGAGGAACAGGCGACGATCGACGCGCTGATCGGTGAGCAGCAAAAGCTGGAGGCCGAATATGAGGACGCCGACGAGCTGCCGGACGAGGTCGATCAGCGGCTCGGCGAGATCGAGACGGCACTCGCGACCTTCGAGACCCGACCGGTTCGTTATGAGCCGGAGGATGTCGGCCGTGCGGGCGTGTTCATCAGCGTCGCCCATGACGGCACGCTCGACGTCGACCGCGGCTATGTCCGGCCCGAAGATGAAGCGCCGATCGTGCCTGAAGACGCAGATGGTGCGGACGGCGAAGTCCAAGCTGGTGATCCGGATCAGCCTAGCGTGCAGCGGGCCGTCATCACGATCGGCGGCCAGCCGCCCGAGCCGGAGGAGGACGAAGACGACGCGATCAAGCCGCTGCCGGATCGCCTCGTCACCGAGCTGACCGCGCACCGCACTCTGGCGCTTCGCGACGCGGTGGCCAATAATCCGCACGTCGCCATGACGTCGCTGCTGCACAAGCTCGTCTCCGACACCTTCCAGCATCGCATGTATACCGGCGCCCTGGAGGCTTCGGTCCGGCACGTCTTCTTCCCCGCCCAGGACGAGGCCCTGAAGGACAGCGCCTCCGCCCGCGCAGTGCAGGAACGGCACGAGGCCTGGCGCGGCGACGTCCCCGCCGACGATGGTGCGCTCTGGGACTGGCTCGCGGGCCTCGACGAGACCAGCCGGATGGCGCTCCTGGCACATTGCGTCAGCTACGGCGTCAACGCGCTCTACGAGAAGCCCAACTCTTATGGCGGCAGCGGCGTCTCCCAGCATGGTCTCGACATGCGGCTCGGTCAGGCCGACCGGCTTGCGCGCGCGACCGGGCTCGACATGATCGACGTCGGCTGGCGTCCGACCGTCGGCAATTACCTCGGCCGTGTCACCAAGCCCCGCATCCTTCAGGCGGTTCGCGAAGGCGCCGGCGAACAGGCCGCGCAACTGATCGACCACCTCAAGAAGGGCGACATGGCCAAGGAGGCCGAGCGCCTGCTGGCGGATACCGGCTGGCTACCCGAGCCCCTGCGGCTGATCGACCAGGCCGACGCGCTGATGGCCCAAGACGATGCTGACGGTGAAGTCGGCAGCGCCGCGCTGCCCGAGTTCCTCGCCGGCGAGAACGAAGACGACGTCCCGGCCGATGCCGAAGAAGAGGAACGCCCGCTTGTTGCGGCGGAATGAATGACATGCGGGGCGGCTCCGGCCGCTCCGCTCTTTTTTTGCCAAGTGAGCAGAGAATTCCAAGCGGAGGCCTTGAACGTACTGTCGTAACGCATCATATTCGGATCGTTACGACAGTACGGAGATTACGATGGCCGATCGCACAGTGGTTCAACGCGTCAAGAATCAACGCGACGCCCGTCTACTCGAAGGCTGGCAAGAGGTCCGCGTCTGGGTTCCTAGCGAAAAGGACGCGGAAGATATCCGAAACATAGCCGCCAGCCGACGGGCCAAGGCCGAAGCGCTCGACGGACTCAGCAAGGAGGTTCCGAAAGTGAGCTCACAAACCGAAGCACGCATTGCCCAAGCCATCGCCGAACACGGATCAGCGGCCTATAACACCCCCTCTGGCGCCGTTCTCGATCTCATGACCGAGCTGGCGGCAGAGGACGACCTGCAAGGGTTCTCCCGCGCCGTGGTGATCCTCGCGCGCGCCAAGCCCACCAACGCCAAGTTTGTCCTCGCTCGCGTCCCGGCGAAGATCAGCAATTTTGTCATCCAACATCGCGGGATCGCGGCGTCGGACTTGATGAAGTGGGCAGACGCCAATCCGCAGTGGCCCGAGGACTTGAAGCGCTCGGTCCGCGATCCGGAGCAATTCGAGCGCATCGTCGAGGCGATGGCGGAAAGCATCAAGGTCTTCGCGAAGTCGCACTGACATCTCGCCGACCGCAATCCGTTCGAGATTTATGGCCCGCCCGAAACCTCGACATGAGGCCGCACCCTGTCGAACAGGTCCGCGATGACCGAGCGGGCTCTCACCGGAAATGCCTCGTCCCCGGCCGGAGCCACGAAACGGTCGAATGCGTGGTTCGGATAGTAGGCGTTCAATACGCCGATCACATAGCCCAGCTCGCTCGGCGGGTTCTCCAGCCCCGCCGCCCGCGCGCACGCCAGGCCCTTCTCCAGATCATGGCGGATCTCACGGCGGCATCGATCGTCGCTCCAGCCCTGGGTGAGCAGAAACGCCTTCAACACCAGCTCGGCCGCGATGGCGGTCTCGCGTCCATCCCTCACATCAGCGGGATCACCAAGCGGCAGGAAGCCCTCGCCATTGGTGAAGAACAGGTCCGCCAAGTCGCGGTCGAGCTCGCTATCCGCCGCTACCACACGGCGACCTCCCACTGACCATTGACGCGCGCAAAGCCGATCGGCCGGTTCTGTGGCATCGCGTTCGGCTTGGTTGAATCCATTACGATCTGCGTCATGCAGGTGACGCCGGGGCCGATGCCTCCCGGCGAACAGTCGCCGAGCTTTAGCGTCGCATTGGTCAAGGGTCCCGTGAACAGGCGGTGACGCCGGACCGCCGCCGTCGCCTCGTCCTCCGTCGGCTGCGCGACCCCGGCCGCGACGGCCGGCGACGCGGACACCGGCGCAATCACCGGCCGGAGGACGAACCCCGTGCCGAAGCCAACGGCCAGGCAACCCGCCGCAATGACGCCGATCGCGCTTCCCTTCATCCGCCTGCCTCTTTCTTACCGGCACGGCGAACTCCAGTGAGCTGAGGCGCCGCGACTTCTTTTCTCAGGAAAGTTTAGCGTCAGATCGCTGCCGCCGGAAGGCGGAGCGATGAGCCGGGCCCAGCCCGCGCCAGAGTGAGAGGTTGGCCGGGACGGGTTTGAGCCCGTCCGGTCGAGAGAGCGCCGGGCCGGCTCGTCCCGTTTCAGCTCTCCGAGGTCTCCATCATGCTCCACGCTCCGCTTCCGGCTGCCGTCCCGGCAGTCTCGCTCCCGCTCGCGCCTGCGATGCCGCCGGCCGCCGCCGTGCTGGCCGCCGCCGAGCACCTCCTCCCTCATCTTGAACAGGGCCGACCGGTCGACGCCGCGACGCTGCGCGCCGCCATGGAGGCGGCCTTCGGCGCGTCTGATGCGGCCGGCGCCTGGGACTGGAAAACGGCCTATGACGCCTGCGAGGTCGCAACGGTTCTCTTCCTGCGCAAATACGGAAAGGCGCTTTTCCGCAAAGCCGCTTCGCCGGCTTCACGCCTTTCCGCGCTGGCCAAGATCATCAGCCTTCTGCCGACGCACACCCGTCGCTCTGAAGACGCGCAGGCCTTCCAGCAATTCTCGACGCCGGTCCCGCTCGGTCTCGCCGCCCTGACCGCGGCATCGCTGACCTCGACCGACCGCATGCTGGAGCCTTCAGCCGGCACCGGCCTGCTTGCGATCCTCGCCGAGATCGCCGGCTCCGCACTCATCCTCAACGAGCTTGCCGAGACCCGCGCCGATCTCCTCACCTCACTCTTCCCGGCCATCCCGGTCACGCGCTTCGACGCCGCCCAGATCGACGATCATCTCGATCGGACGGCCGTTCCCGGCGTCATCATCATGAACCCGCCGTTCTCGGTGATGGCGAACGTTACCGGACGGGTGGCCGACGCCGCCTATCGCCATGTCGCCTCGGCCCTGGCGCGCCTTGCCGATGGCGGACGCCTGGTCGCGATCACCGGCGCAAACTTCTCGCCCGAGCTGCCTGCCTGGCGCGACGCCTTCATCCACCTGCAGGAACGCGGGCGTGTCGTATTCACGGCCGCCGTCGCGGGCTCGGTCTATGCCAAACATGGCACGACCATCGAGACGCGCCTGACCGTCATCGACAAGGCGCCAGCCAGGGATCCCGCTCGCTTCCCGGACTCCGCCGGCGTCGCGCCCGACGTCGCGACGCTGCTCGCATGGATCGACCGGCAGGTTCCGGCCCGTCTGCCCGTATCGCTCCCGAAGGCGATCGCCAGCGCAGCAATCGCTCCGCGCACGGTACGCGGCTATCTGTCCCGCGCCGCCTCGGCCCAGCCTGCGCGCCGGCTCGCTCAGCCCGAAGGCGTACCCCTCGGCTATGAGACGATCGACTGGACGCCTCCCGAGGATGGCCGCCTGTCGGACTCGATCTATGAGCCCTATGCGCTTCAGTCGATCCGCATCCGCGCCGCACAGCCGCACCCGACCAAGCTCGTGCAATCCGCCGCGATGGCGTCGGTCGCACCGCCGAAGCCGAGCTATCGGCCGATGCTTCCCACGCACATCGTCAGCGACGGCGTGCTGTCCGACGCCCAGCTTGAGACGGTGATCTATGCCGGCGAGGCCCATGGCAATTATCTCGCCGGCGCCTGGACCATCGACCAGACCTGCGATCTCGTCTCGGCTGCGCCGGACGACGCGGAAAATGCCGTCCGCTTCCGCAAGGGCTTCATGCTCGGCGACGGCACCGGCGCCGGCAAAGGCCGCCAGTCGGCCGGGATCATCCTCGACAACTGGCTCCAGGGCCGGCGCAAGGCGGTCTGGATCTCCAAGTCGGACAAGCTGCTCGAGGACGCCCAGCGCGACTGGTCCGCGCTCGGCATGGAGCGGCTGCTGGTCACACCGCTGTCGCGCTTCCCCCAGGGCACCGCGATCCGTCTCGCGGAAGGCGTCCTTTTCACCACCTACGCTACGCTACGGTCCGACGACCG
Source organism: Alphaproteobacteria bacterium (assembly GCA_020249025.1). Classification (GTDB taxonomy): domain Bacteria; phylum Pseudomonadota; class Alphaproteobacteria; order Sphingomonadales; family Sphingomonadaceae; genus JADCGM01. Next base: position 814 of record JADCGM010000391.1, on the reverse strand, counting down.
CGGCGAGAAGCTTTCGCGCGTCAAGCAGATCGTCGAATGGTTGGGCTCCGATTTCGATGGAGTGATCATTTTCGACGAAAGCCACGCCATGCAGAACGCCGGTGGCGGCAAGGGAGAACGGGGCGATGTCGCTCCTTCGCAGCAAGGCCGTGCGGGGCTCCGGCTCCAGCACGCGCTGCCGAACGCGCGCATCGTGTACGTCTCGGCAACCGGTGCCACCACCGTCCACAATCTCGCCTACGCCCAGCGGCTCGGCCTCTGGGGTGGCGAGGATTTCCCCTTCGCCAACCGGGCCGAATTCGTCGAGGCCGTCGAGAACGGCGGCGTGGCCGCCATGGAAGTGCTGGCGCGCGATCTGCGCTCCCTCGGCCTCTACACTGCCCGCTCGCTTTCCTATGACGGCGTCGAATATGAGTTGCTCGAACACCAGCTCACGCCCGAGCAGACGCGCATCTACGATGCCTATGCCGGCGCCTTCGCCATCATCCACAGCCATCTCGACGCGGCGATGCAGGCCGCCAACATCACCGGCGACAGCGGGACGCTGAACCGGCAGGCGAAGTCGGCCGCGCGCTCGGCCTTCGAGTCCGCGAAGCAACGCTTCTTCGGCCATCTGCTCACCAGCACGAAGACGCCGACGCTGATCCGCTCGATCGAGCAGGACTTGGCGGACGGGCACACCGCCGTCATCCAGATCGTCTCCACCGGCGAAGCCCTGATGGAACGTCGCCTGGCCGAGATCCCGACCGAGGAATGGAACGACGTGCGCGTCGACATCACGCCGCGCGAGTACGTGTAATGTTGAGCTCAACAT
>JADCGM010000390.1 GCA_020249025.1 Alphaproteobacteria bacterium | reverse complement strand
TTGGACGGCGGTCAGCCTGCTTGTCGGACGGATCGGGCTCGGCTCGGTCGCCAACGCCGCGAGCCTTGCCGCCGTCTGGCTGGTGCTGACGCTGGTGCTGCCGGCGCTCGCGCTCGTCGCGATCAATGCCGCAAACCCGGCGCGGCAGGGCGTCGAACTGACGCTCGCCCAGCGCGAGGCGGTGCATGGCGGCTGGGACCGGCCCAAGGACGCGACGCTCGCCGCCTTCGGCCGCGCCTATCCCGAATGGCGCGACACGCCGCCCGTGACCGGCGGCTTCGACTGGAAATGGTATTTCGCCTTCCAGCACCTCGGCGATCTCAGCGTCGGCGCGCAGACCCGTGCCTATCGCGAGGCGCTGGAGGCGCGCGACGGCTGGACCCGGCGGCTCGCCATCCTGCTGCCGCCGCTCGGCACGCAGGTCGCGCTGCATCGCCGGGCCGAAACCGATCTCGCCGCGCAACTTGCCTATCAGGATCGCATCCGCGCCTACCACGCACGGCTGCGCGCCTATTTCTACCCCTTCCTGTTCGAGAAGCGCCCCTTCACCGCCGCCGATTTCGCCGCCATCCCGCGTTGGGAGGAGTGACGCGCCGGCGGATCGGCACTCAGCGCGCGGCCTCGGCCAGCGTGTAGCCGTCCATCAGCGCCGCGGTCCGGTCGCGCACGGCCACCATCGTCCGGCGCAGCGCGCAGGTGGTCTCGTCGCAGTCGTCGCAGCGTTTGTAGAACTGGCGGCTGGCGCAGGCGACGAGCGCGATCGGTCCGTCGGTCGCGCGCAGGATGTCGCCGAGGCTGATCGCGTCGGCAGGCCGCGCCAGCGCGAAGCCGCCGCTGCGGCCGCGGGTGCTGGCAATGAGGCCCGACGCCTTGAGCTCGCGCAGGATGATCTCGAGGAACTTCGGCGGTGCCGAGATCGCCTCGGCGATCGCCGGCGCAGCGAGCGGCCCGCCCCCGTGCCCGGCGAGATGGATCAGCGCCTTCAACGCGTAGCGCGCCCGCTGCGACAGCACCTTCGGGCCTCCCCGGCTCACCAGACCTAATTTGTCCCACGATAGAACAGCTGCGTGGTCGGCGCAAATCCAAATCGATCTACTTGGGTATCGAACTGCCCAGCCGATCGCAAAGGACCGCCGCGATGCTCCGACTGCTGCTTCTCCAGACCGCTGCCGCCGTCGTCAGCCCCGAGGCCGCGCTCGCCGCCGCCGAGGCAGCGCCGACCGAGGAGATCGTCGTCACCGCGCGCCGCCGCGCCGAGGATGTGCAGGATGTGCCGCTGGCGATCTCGGTGCTCGGCGGCGACCAGATCGACGCGACCGGCAGCTTCAACGTCGCCCGGCTCCAGCAGCTGGCGCCGTCGCTGCAATTCTATTCGTCGAACCCGCGCAACAGCGCCGTCAACATCCGCGGCATCGGCGTGCCGTTCGGGCTCACCAACGACGGGATCGAGCAGGGCGTCGGGATCTACGTCGACGACGTCTACCATGCGCGCGTGGCGGCAGCGACGTTCGACTTTCTCGACGTCGGCCGCATCGAGGTGCTGCGCGGGCCGCAGGGCACGCTCTACGGCAAGAACACCACCGCTGGCGCGATCGTGCTGACCTCGCGCGCGCCGACCTTCACGCCCGAGGCGAACGGCGAGATCACCGTCGGCAACCTTGGATTCCGCCAGGCCAAGGCGGCGCTGTCGGGGCCGCTGTCGGACACGGTCGCGGCCCGCTTCGCGCTCGCGTCCAGCGACCGGCGCGGGACCGTGTTCAACGTCAAGACCGGGAACTGGATCAACGAGCAGGATAATCTCGGCTTCCGCGGCCAGTTGCTGTGGCGGCCGACGGACGGGCTCGACATCACGCTCGGCGGCGATTTCAGCACGCAGGATCCCGAATGCTGCGCGCAGATCTACGTCCGCACCGGCGCAACGCAGCGCCCGATCGCGCGCCAATATGCAGCGCTCGCAGCGGCGCAGAACTACACGGTCGTCAGCACCGATCCGTTCCGGCGGCTGACCGATGTCGATGCCGACCTCAACGCCGGCAACAAGATCGGTGGCGTCTCGCTGCGGCTGGTCTGGGACAAGGGGCCGGGCACGCTGACTTCGGTCACCGCCTGGCGCTTCTGGGACTGGAAGCCCGCCAACGACCGCGACTTCACGGGGTTGCCGATCACCACGGCCTCCAACAATCCGTCACAGCAGGACCAGTATACGCAGGAGGTTCGCTACGCCGTCACCGGCGACCGCTTCGACATCGTCGGCGGCGCCTTCGCCTTCCACCAGAAGGTGCGCACCCAGGGCGTCCAGCGGCAGGGGCCGGCGGCGAGCCGCTGGCTGCTGACCGGCGCGCTGGCGCTCGATCCGACCGTTCTCGACGGGCTGACCGCGCGCAACGATATCCGGCTCGACAACACCAGCCTCGCGCTGTTCGGGCAGGCGACCTGGCGGATCACCGACCGCGTCTCGCTCCAGCCGGGCGTGCGGATCAACTACGACCGCAAGACCGGCCTCTACGATTCGGTCGTCACCAACGGCGCCGGGCAGGCGGTCACCTTCACGAGCACCGATCCGCGCATCGTCGCGCAGCGCGGCGTGCTGTCCCCGCAGCGCTTCGAGCCGCGCTTCTCCGACTGGAACGTCAGCTGGGATCTGACCGCGACCAGCGAGATCAGCGAGGATGTCACCGCCTTCGGCACCTATGCGCGAACCTTCAAGTCGGGCGGCGTCAACCTCAACGGCGTTCCCAACGATGCCGCCGGCAACCCGATCCTCGCAGCCGGCGCGGTGCGCCCGGAAACGGTCAACCACTATGAGCTTGGCCTGAAGACGCGCTTCCTCGACCGCGCCGCGACGCTCAACCTCGCGCTGTTCCGCACCGACATCGGCAATTATCAGGCGCTCGTCACCAACGGCCAGCTCGGCGTACTGCGCGGTTATCTGGCGAATGCGCGCAAGGTGCGGACGCAGGGGTTCGAATGGGACCTCTCGGTCAAGCCGAGCGACCGCGTCAGCCTTTATGTGAGCGGCGCGCGCACCGACGCCACCTACCGCAGCTTCGTCGACGCGCCCTGCCCGCCCGAGCTGTCGGGCGGCGGCACCGGGACTCCGGTCGCCGCCCCGGGCGTCCCCGGCAACAGCCCGGCCAACTGCGACATTTCCGGCCAGCGGCTGCCGGGCGTGTCGAAGTGGGCGGTGTCCTGGGGCGGGGAGGTCAACGCGCCGCTGGCGGCGCTGGGCCGCGACGGGGAGCTTTACGCCGGGGTCGATGCGACGACGCGGTCGAAGTTCTCCTCGAACCCGACGCCCTCCGCCTACACCTGGGTCGATGGCTACACGCTGGTCAATCTGCGCGCCGGCGTGCGCGGGAATGGCTGGGACGTCTTCGCCTGGCTGCGCAACGCCTTCGACGCCGACTATTTCGAACAGCTCGCCGTCCCGTCCGGGAACACCGGACTCATCGTCGGCCAGCCCGGCGATCCGCGCACCTTCGGGCTGACGCTGCGCAAGACCATCGGCTGACCGGTCGCGACGGGGCAGGCAGGGATGTCGCAGCGGGCGGATCCGGACGAGGCGGCGGGCGGCTCCGGGCGTCGTCCGCTCGACATCAGCGACTACCGGCTGTGGCTCCCGCTTGTCGAGGAGCTGCGGCCGAACACGCCGTGGTCGGAGGTGGCGCGCCTGCTGTCGGCGCTGCCCGGCGGGCGCCGATGGCGGCGGCAGGATCTCGTCCACGCCGTGCGCCGGCTGGTCGCCGACCGGCTTGCCGACGAGCGCCTGCTGTCGCGCAAGCGGGAGCGCGTCGGCTAGCACCGGTTCAATCTCCCGCCGCGCTCGGCTAAGGCGGCACTGTTCATTGCTCGGACAGCCCGCGTGTTCGCCCGCACGGTTCGGACGGCGCGG
>JADCGM010000039.1 GCA_020249025.1 Alphaproteobacteria bacterium | reverse complement strand
TCTGCCGCCGCACTGGCCGGTCGGGCGGCATCGCCAACCTCGATTTCTACTTCGCCTTCAACATGTTCCGCCTCGCCGCCATCATCCATGGCATCAAGGGCCGCGTCGTCCGCGGGACGGCCGCGAGCGCGCATGCGAAGGAAATGGCGACCCGGGTCGAGCCGCTCGCCGACCTCGCCTGGGTGCAGGCGCGGCGCGCCGGGGCCTGATCCGCCACGCCACGGCGGCTTCTGCCGCCGCGGGGGATCGTCTAGGGTCGCGGGCGATGACGTCCGCCGCCCCGCCCGCCCGGATCCGTTCGGTCGCCATCGTCGGCGGCGGCTTTTCGGGCACGCTGCTCGCCATCAACCTCGCCCGCCACGGCGGCCCCTCGACCGTGCTCATCGAGTGCCGCGACAGCTTCGGCGCGGGCGTCGCTTACGACGCCGCCAATGTCGCGCATCTGCTCAACGTCCGCGCAGGCAACATGAGCGCGCTGCCCGACCAGCCGGCGCACTTCGCCGACTGGCTGACCGGACAAGGCGGCGATCCGGCAGGCTTCGCCCCGCGCCGGATGTACGGGGCCTATCTCGCCGGGCTGCTGACGCAGGCGGCGGCGGGTGCGGGCGATCGGCTGATGCTGAAGCCCGGCCATGTCGTCGGGCTGGAGCCGGGCACGCGCGGCGTGCTGCTCCGCCTTGCCGATGGAAGCGCGGTCGCCGCCGATGTCGCGGTGCTGGCGATGGGCAATCTGCCGCCGCATCCGCCGACCGGCCTCGATCCGCAGACGCTCGGCCCCGATCTCTTCATCAACGATCCATGGGCGCGCTCCCCCGAACGCGACCTGACGGACGGCGACACGGTGCTTCTCGTGGGCACGGGGCTGACGATGGTCGATATCGCGATCAGCCTTGTTGATTCCGGCTTCGGCGGCCGGCTCGTCGCGCTGTCGCGCCGCGGGCTGCTCCCGCGCGAACATGCCGCCGCGCCGCCGCCCCCGCCGCTCTCGGCCCGTCCGCGCGGCTCCGCGACCGCCCTGCTGCGTAGCGTGCGCGCCGATGCCGCGGCGCTCGGCTGGCGCGGCGCGGTCGACCGGCTGCGCCCGCACACGCAGGATCTCTGGCGCCGCGCGCCGCCCGCCGAGCAGCGCCGCTTCCTGCGCCACCTGCGGCCGTGGTGGGACGTCCATCGTCATCGCCTCGCCCCCGATGTCGCCGCGCGGATCGCCGGCTTCGTCGCCAGCGGCCGGCTGGAGGTCGTTGCAGGACATCCACTCGCCTTTGCGGCCCGCGACGGCGGCGTCGATGCGACGTGGCGGCCGCGCGGCGGCGGTGCGCCCGTCACCCGCCACGTCCGCCGCGTCATCAACTGCACCGGCCCGCTCGGCGATCTCGGCCGCTCGACCGATCCGCTGCTCGTGTCGCTCATCGACGCCGGTCTCGCCCGGCCCGATGCGCACCGCCTCGGCCTCGAGGTCGATCCGGACTGCCGGCTGATCGGCGCGGACGGCGAGGCCCACCCCCGGCTGCGCGCGGTCGGCCCGATGACGCGCGGCGCCTTCTGGGAGATCACTGCGGTTCCCGACATCCGCCTGCAGGTGTGGGACCTCGCCCGCCGCCTCAGCCACGCCCATTGGGTCGAGGGCGAAGGACTTTAGCGCCGTGCGCGAAACGCTTTCGCCTTCAGCACGTTTGTTGCTTGCCTGACATGACCGCCCGCGCCACCCTGCCCGACATGGAGCCTGCCGACCTCGTCGAGGAGACGCGTGGGGAGACGCGTGTGCTGCGACTCAGCGGCCGGCTGACCATGGCGCGCGTGGGCGCGGTCGACCGGGCGTTGCGCGAGATCCAGCCCGACGGGCGCGACCTTGTTGTCGATCTGTCCGCCGTGGAGCGCATCGACACCGCCGGTGCGTGGCTCGTCTACCGGCTGATCCGCAACTGGACCAAGGCCGGCGTCCACGCCACCGTCGAAAACGCGTCGGCCGACGCCCTCGCGCTCATCGGCAAGGTCGGTGAGCATGACGTCCCCATGCGGATCCGCCCGGACCGCGGCCATCCGCTCGTCCGCCGCCTCGCCGAGATCGGCGATTTCGTCATTCGCACCGCCGACACGTTCGGCAATTTCCTCGGCTTCCTCGGCAACACGCTCGTTGCGCTCGCCCGGTTGCTGCTCAATCCGCGCCGCCTGCGCTGGCATGCGATCAGCCGCCAGATGGAGGTGGTCGGTATCAACGCCATCGGCATCGTCGGGCTGATGAGCTTTCTCGTCGGCATCGTCATCGCCCAGCAGGGCGCGGTGCAGCTCCGCCAATTCGGGGCCGAGGTGTTCACGATCAATCTCGTCGGCCGTTCGGTGCTGCGCGAGCTCGGCGTGCTGATGACCGCGATCATGGTCGCCGGCCGCTCGGGCAGCGCCTTTGCCGCCCAGATCGGCTCGATGAAGCTTGCCGAGGAGGTCGATGCGCTGCGCACCATCGGCGTCTCGCCGACCGAGGCGCTCACCATCCCGCGCCTCATCGCCACCGCGATCATGATGCCGCTGCTGAGCTTCTACGCCGCCATCCTCGGCATCATCGGCGGCGCGCTGTTTTCCTGGGTGTCGCTCGGCATTCCGATCATCACCTTCATCCAGCGCACGCAGGAGGTGGTGCCGCTCACCGACCTGTGGATCACGCTGATCAAGGCGCCGGTGTTCGGCATCATCATCGCGGTGACCGGCTGTTATCACGGCATGCAGGTGACCGGGAACGCCGAGTCGGTCGGCTTCCGCACCACCGCCGCGGTCGTGCAGTCGATCTTCCTTGTCATCGTGCTCGACGCCTTCTTCGCCGTCTTCTTCAGTGCGCTGGGGTGGATCTGATGGCGGGCGCTCCGGTCATCCGCGTCTCGGGCCTCGTCAACGCCTTCGGCGAGCAGGTCGTCCACGATGGCCTCGACCTCGAGGTGCGGCAGGGCGAGATCATGGGCGTGGTGGGCGGCTCGGGCACGGGCAAGTCGGTGCTGATGCGCTCGATCATCGGGCTGCAGCCGCCGCGCGCCGGCGAGATCGAGGTGTTCGGCCACGACATGTGCGCGCTGTCGGCCGCCGAGGCCGCCGACGTCCGCCGCCACTGGGGCGTGCTGTTCCAGAACGGCGCGCTGTTCTCCGGGCTCACGGTCGCCGAGAACATCGAGGTCCCGATGCGCGAATATTACGACCTCGACGAAGCGCTGATGGACGAAATCGCGGCCTACAAGGTCGGCCTCGTCGGGCTGCCGCAGGAGGCGGGGCCCAAATATCCGAGCGAGCTTTCGGGCGGCATGAAGAAGCGCGCCGGTCTCGCCCGCGCGCTCGCGCTCGACCCCGAATTGCTGTTTCTCGACGAGCCGACCGCCGGCCTCGATCCGATCGGCGCCGCCGCCTTCGACGATCTCATCCGCTCGCTGCGCGACACGCTCGGGCTGACGGTGTTTCTCATCACCCACGATCTCGATACGCTCCACGCCATCTGCGACCGCGTCGCGGTGCTGGCGGACAAGCGCGTGTTGAAAGTCGGAACGATCCCGGAATTGCTGGAGTTTGAGCATCCGTGGGTTCAGGAATATTTCAGCGGGCCGCGCGGACGCGCCGCCGCCCAAGCGTCTGAGCGGGGTTAGACGGTGGAAAGCAAAAGCAGCAACGTCCTCGTCGGCGCGGTCACCATCGGTCTTGCGGTGGCGCTGTTCGCCTTCGTGCTGTGGCTGTCGAACAGCACCGGTGCCGAGCGCAAGCAGTTCGACATCCTGTTCAAGCAGTCGGTCAGCGGCCTTGCCGTCGGTAGCCAGGTGCAGTTCGCCGGCGTCCCCGCCGGTGCGGTCGAGGAG
>JADCGM010000389.1 GCA_020249025.1 Alphaproteobacteria bacterium | reverse complement strand
TGGCGACCCTGATGGTCGCGATGTCGGACCGCATCGAGGCTGCTCGATGCCCGGGGTCCGCTGTGCGCCGCGCGCGGGGCCGCCTCGAACCACAGTTCAGGGAGACCCGCATGACCGCTTCGCCGCGTTACCGTTCCATGGCCTTCGGCATCACCGCCGCCGTCGCGCTGCTGCTGATGATCGCCCCCTGGGCGACCGGCCCCGCCGCCAACATCGACGCCACCTGGGTGAGCAAGTTCGCCGGCCTGATGCTGTTGCTCGGCCCGGTCACCGGCATCGCCGGCTTCGCCGAGCGCGGCGCCTTCTGGACGGTGCTCTGCGGCCTGACCGCGGCGATCGCGCCCTTCGCCGTTGGCTTCGCGGGCGATCCGTGGCTGCTCTGGCCGAACCTCGCCGGCGGCATCGTCGCGGCGCTGCTCGCGGTGCCGATGCTCGGCCGCACCTACAAGACGCCGGTGCGCGCCGCCGTCTGAGCGTTTCCAACCGCAACGCGGGGGGCGGGATCGCTTGATTTCGCCCCCTGCTTGGGCTAACGGGCCCGCCATCACACAGGCGAGGGCTGCCTTACCGGTGCCCGGAGCAATCCGGGCTAACCCCTCGCCGAGGCACAACCGGCACAAGGAGAAACGTTATGGCCGCTCCGGTCATCACGATGCAGCAGCTTTTGGAATCGGGCGCGCACTTCGGGCACCAGACTCACCGCTGGAACCCGCGCATGAAGCCGTACATCTTCGGCGACCGCAACGGCGTCCACATCATCGACCTGTCGCAGACGGTGCCGCTGTTCGCGCGCGCCCTCGACTTCGTCCGCGCCACCGTGGCGGCGGGCGGCAAGGTCCTGTTCGTCGGCACCAAGCGCCAGGCGCAGGAGCCGGTCGCCGAGGCGGCGCGCCGGTCGGGCCAGTATTTCGTCAACCACCGCTGGCTGGGCGGCATGCTCACCAACTGGAAGACGATCTCGGGTTCGATCCGCCGCTTCAAGCAGCTCGAGGAGCAGCTGTCGGGCGACACGCACGGCCTCACCAAGAAGGAAGTGCTCAAGATGACCCGCGAGCGCGACAAGTTCGAGGCGTCGCTGGGCGGCATCCGTGACATGGGCGGCCTGCCCGACGTGATCTTCGTGATCGACGTCAACAAGGAAGAGCTGGCGATCAAGGAGGCCAACACGCTCGGCATCCCGGTCGTCGCGATCCTCGACACCAACACCGATCCGACCGGCATCGCCTTCCCGGTTCCGGGCAACGACGACGCCTCGCGCGCCATCCAGCTCTATTGCAACGCGATCGCCGACGCGATCCTCGACGGCCGTCAGGGCAACCAGCAGCGCCGCGGCGTCGACATCGGCGAGCTCGACACGCCGCCGGCCGAGCAGCTGGCCGACGCGACCGCGTAACCGACGCAGTTCACATTCGCCGTCATCCCCGCGCAGGCGGGGACCCGTTTGCGCCATCCGGCTGAGACAATGGGTCCCCGCATCTGCGGGGATGACGGCCGTAAGATCAGGGAAACGGACATGGCTGAGATCACCGCGAGCATGGTGAAGGACCTGCGCGACCAGACCGGCGCGGGCATGATGGATTGCAAGAAGGCGCTGACCGAGACCGGCGGCGACTTCGAGGCGGCAGTCGACTGGCTGCGCACCAAGGGCCTCGCCTCGGCCGCCAAGAAGGCCGGCCGCGTCGCCGCCGAGGGCCTTGTCGGCGTCGCCGTTCAGGGCACCAAGGGCGCGGTCGTCGAGGTCAACTCCGAGACCGACTTCGTCGCCAAGAACGACCAGTTCCAGGGCTTCGTCCGCGCCGTCACCGAGCTCGCGCTCAGCAACGGTTCGAGCGTTGATGCGCTGCTCGACGCCGGCTACCCGACGGGCGGCTCGGTCCGCGATGTGCTGACCTCGAACATCGCCACCATCGGCGAGAACCAGAGCGTCCGCCGCGTCGAGGTCGTCGAGGTGGCGCAGGGCGTCGTCGCGAGCTACGTCCACAACGCCGCGGGCGAGGGCCTCGGCAAGATCGGCGTGCTCGTCGCGCTCGAGAGCGCGGCGCCGGCCGATCAGCTCGCCGCGCTCGGCAAGCAGCTCGCCATGCACATCGCCGCGGCGAACCCGCTGGCCCTCGACGAGACGGGTCTCGACCCGGCGGTCGTCGAGCGCGAGCGCGCCATCGCCCGCGAGAAGGCGGCCGCGTCGGGCAAGCCGGCCGAGATCGTCGAGAAGATGATCGAGGGCGGCATCCGCAAGTTCCAGCAGGAGAACACCCTGCTCGGCCAGATCTTCGTCATCGACGGCAAGACCAAGATCGCCGACGTCATCGCGCAGGCCGGCAAGGCCGCCGGTTCGCCGGTCAAGCTGGCGCGCTACGTGCGCTTCCAGCTCGGCGAGGGCATCGAGAAGGCCCAGACCGACTTCGCGGCCGAGGTCGCGGCGCAGGTCAAGGGCTCCTAAGCCTCCGGCAGTTCCGAACTCCCCTTCCTGCGTGCAGGGAGGGGAGTTTGCATATCCGGGGCAGGCGGCCCACAGCTTGCCCGGCGTTAACCCGCTCTCTATGGTGCCCCGCGTCTCTGGGGAGGGACCCACGACCGCATGTCACGCCCGTTCAAACGCATCCTCCTGAAGCTTTCCGGCGAAGCCCTGATGGGCGACGGGGCCTACGGCATCGATGTCGCGGCGGTGGATCGGCTGGCGGGTGAGGTGAAGGCGGCGCGCGACGCCGGCTTCGAGCTCTGTCTCGTCATCGGCGGCGGCAACATCTTCCGTGGTCTCGCCGCGGCCGCCAAGGGCTTCGAGCGCGCGACCGGCGATTACATGGGCATGCTTGCGACGATCATGAACGCGCTCGCCGTCCAGAACGGGCTGGAACGTGCCGGGGTCGACACCCGCGTCCAGTCGGCGATCCCGATGGCGTCGGTCTGCGAGCCCTACATCCGCCGCCGCGCGCAGCGGCATCTGGAGAAGGGCCGGACCGTCATCTTCGCCGCCGGCGTCGGCAGTCCCTTCTTCACCACCGACACGGGCGCCGCGCTCCGCGCCGCCGAAATGGGGTGCGACGCGCTGTTCAAGGGCACGTCGGTCGACGGCATCTACGACAGCGACCCGAAGAAGAACGCATCCGCCAAGCGCTACGACCGTATCTCCTTCGCCGACGTGCTCGGCAAGGATCTGAAGGTCATGGACGCGTCGGCCGTGGCGCTCTGCCGCGACAACAATATTCCCATCGTCGTGTTCAACATCCGCGAGCACGGCAATCTGGCGCGAGTCCTCGCCGGCGAGGGCACCGCCACCATCGTCACCAACGAGGCCTGATATGGCAGCTTTCGACGCCAACGCGACCAAGACCGACATCGAGCGCCGCATGAAGGGCGCGCTCGAAACGCTGAAGTCCGATCTCGCCGGCCTGCGCACCGGCCGCGCCAACACCTCGCTGCTCGATCCGATCCAGGTCGAGGTCTACGGCTCCAACATGCCCTTGAACCAGGTCGCGACCGTGACCGCGCCGGAGCCGCGCATGCTGTCGGTTTCGGTGTGGGACCGCTCCAACGTCCAGCCGGTGGAGAAGGCGATCCGCGCCTCGGGCCTCGGCCTCAACCCGATCGTCGACGGCCAGAACTTGCGCCTGCCGATCCCCGACCTGACCGAGGAGCGCCGCAAGGAGCTGGCGAAGCTCTGCCATCAATATTCGGAGAAGGCGAAGATCGCCGTCCGCAACGTTCGCCGCGACGGCAACGATGCAATCAAGGCCGCCGAGAAGAAGGGCGAGATCAGCCAGGATGACATGAAGCGCCTCGAAGGCGAGGTCCAGAAGCTGACCGACCGCCACATCGCCGACATCGACACCGCGGCGGGCGCCAAAGAAAAGGAAATCCTCGGCAAGTGACGGCGCAGCCCGCCCGGACCGGCGCACCGGCCGTCGCGGGCGGCGGTGGCGCCCCGCGCCACGTCGCCATCATCATGGACGGCAACGGGCGCTGGGCGAAGAAGCGCTTCCTGCCCCGCATCGCCGGCCACCGCGCCGGGGTCGAGGCGGTGCGCCGCACCGTCGAGACAGCGCCTGATCTCGGTATCGAGGTGCTGACGCTCTACGCCTTTTCGTCGGAGAACTGGAAGCGCCCGGCCGACGAGGTCAACGACCTCATGGGGCTGCTCAAGCGCTACCTGCAGAGCGAGATCGACGAGCTCGACCGCAATGGCGTCCGCATCCGCTACATCGGCGATCCGGAGCGTCTTTCGGCCGACGTGCGGCTGCTGCTCGACACCTCGGTCGCCCGCACCGCCGGCAACGGCAAGCTGACGCTGGTGCTGGCGCTCAACTACGGTTCGCAGGACGAGATCGCCCGCGCCGTCCGCCGCCTTGTCGCCGACGGCGTGGAGCCGACGATCGAGGCGATCGAGGCGCGGCTCGACACTGCCGACCTGCCGCCGCCCGATCTCATCATCCGCACTTCGGGCGAGCAGCGGCTGTCCAACTTCCTGATGTGGCAGGCGGCCTACGCCGAGCTCATCTTTACCGACGATCTCTGGCCGGACTTCGATCGCGCCGCCTTCGAGCGCGCCATCGCCGAGTACGGCCGCCGCGAGCGGCGGTTCGGCGGACTCTAGGATGAGCGCGCCATTGCCGCCGATCACCGACGCACCGCCGAAGAGCGACCTGCTGCCGCGCGTCATCGTCGGGGTGCTGCTGATCGCGCTGGCGCTTGGCGAGGTCTGGCTCGGCGGCTGGTCCTTCGCCGCTTTCGCAGGGCTGGGCGGGCTGCTCATCTTCGCCGAATGGGCGGTGATGCACCGCATCGGCCGGCTCTGGCGCTTCGCCGGTCTGGTGACCGTCGGTCTCGCCGCGGTCGCCACCCAGTCGGGGCATGAGGAGGTCGCCGCGAGCGGTCTGCTGGCGGTCGCCGCGGTCCTTGGTCTGCTGTGGCGGCTCGGCGGCCTGCGCGGCGCGCGCTGGATGTTCACCGGGCTGCTCTACGCCGGCCTGCCCGTCGTCGCGCTGCTGTGGCTGCGGCTCGAATTCGGCTTCGATCTGGTGATCTGGCTGCTCGCGCTCGTGTGGGCGACTGACATCTTCGCCTATTTCGCCGGGCGCGCCATCGGCGGCCCCAAGATCGCGCCGTCGATCAGCCCGAAGAAGACCTGGGCGGGTCTGGCCGGCGGCATGGCGGGGGCGGCCGCCACCAGCGCCGCGCTGATGCCGCTGTCGGCCGGCGCGTCGACCGACGACCGGTTGCTGTTCGCGGCCCTCGGCGCGGGCCTCGCGATCGTCGCGCAGGCGGGCGACTTCTTCGAAAGCTGGCTGAAGCGCCGTGTCGGCGTGAAGGATTCGGGCACGCTGCTGCCCGGCCACGGCGGCATCATGGACCGGGTCGACGGACTCGTTCCCGTCGCGGTTCTCGTGGCGCTCGCCCTCGATCTGTCGGATTGGCTGCAATGAGCGACCCGCGGCGCGTCACCGTTCTCGGCTCGACCGGCTCCGTCGGCCGCTCGACGCTCGACCTGCTCGAGCGCGAGCCCGGCCGCTGGCAGGTGGATGCGTTGACCGCCAACAGCGACGTCGCAGCGCTCGCCGCGCAGGCGAAGCGGGTCGGTGCGCGGCTTGCCGCCGTCGCCGATGAGGCCAGCTACGCCGAGCTGAAGGATGCGCTCGCCGGCACCGGCATCGCCGCCGCCGCAGGCCCGTCGGGCCTCGCCGAGGCCGCCGACGGCCCGGCCGACTGGGTGATGGCCGCGATCGTCGGCGCGGCCGGTCTGCAGCCCACGTTGAAGGCTGTCGAGCGCGGCGCGACCGTCGCCATCGCCAACAAGGAAACGCTGGTCTGCGCCGGCGATCTCGTCACCGCGACGGCCAAGCGCACCGGCGCGCGGCTGCTCCCGGTCGATTCCGAGCACAACGCCATCTACCAGTGCTTCGACTTCGAGCGCCCGGAGCGCGTGTCGCGGGTGATCCTGACCGCGAGCGGCGGCCCGTTCCGCCAGCGCAGCCTCGACGAGATGCGCGTCGCGACGCCCGAGCAGGCGGTGGCGCACCCGGTCTGGTCGATGGGCGCCAAGATCTCGGTCGACAGCGCGACGCTCATGAACAAGGGCCTCGAGGTCATCGAGGCGCACCACCTGTTCCCGGTGTCGATCGATCAGCTCGAGGTCATCGTCCACCCGCAGTCGGTGGTTCACAGACTCGTCG
>JADCGM010000388.1 GCA_020249025.1 Alphaproteobacteria bacterium | reverse complement strand
AGGTTCTTCGCCATGTCCGGTCCTACTTCTTCTTGCCTTCCTTGCGGAAGATGTACTCGCCGCGGTACTTGATGCCCTTGCCCTTGTAGGGCTCGGGCTTGCGCCAGCGACGGATTTCCGCAGCGACCTGACCGACCTTCTGCTTGTCGGCCCCCGAGATCTCGACCGTGGTCTGATCCGGCGTCTTGATCGTGATCCCGGCCGGGATCGGATACTCGACGTCGTGGCTGTAGCCGAGCTGCAGCTTCAGGTTCGAGCCCTGGACGCTGGCGCGGTAGCCGACGCCGTTGATCTCGAGCACCTTGGTGAACCCGTCGGTCACGCCGGTAACGAGGTTCGAGACCAGCGTGCGCTGCATGCCCCAGAAGGAGCGCGCGCGCTTGGTGTCGTTCGCCGGCTGCACGCTGATCGAACCGTCCTCGATCGCATAGACGATCTCGTCGGCGGTCGGGATCGACAGGGCGCCCTTCGGGCCCTTCACCGACAGCGTGCCGTTCTCGATGGTGGCGGTGACGCCTGCCGGCACAGCGACCGGCTTCTTTCCGATGCGGCTCATCTTAGAACACCTGGCAGAGCACTTCGCCGCCCACGTTCTGCTCGCGCGCTTCCGCGTCCGAGAGAACGCCCTTCGGCGTCGAAACGATGGTGATGCCGAGGCCGTTGCGGACCCGCGGCAGCTCCTTGGCGCCCGAGTAGACGCGGCGGCCCGGCTTCGAGACGCGCTGCAGATACTGGATCGCCGGCTGGCCCTCGAAATACTTCAGCTCGATGCGGATCGCAGGGTGCGTCGCCTCGACCTCTTCCGAGTAGCCGCGGATGTAGCCTTCGCGCTGCAGAACGTCGAGGACGCGCTGACGCAGCTTCGAGGCCGGGGTGAGAACGCTATCCTTCTTGGCCTGCTGGCCATTGCGGATGCGGGTGAGCATATCGCCCAGGGGATCGGTCACAGCCATCTGTGCCCTCCTCTTACCAGCTCGACTTCGTCACGCCGGGGATCAGGCCCTTGTTGGCCAATTCCCGGAGCATGACGCGGCTCAAGCGGAACTTACGGTAATAGGCGCGGGGGCGCCCGGTGAGCTCGCAGCGGTTGCGGACCCGGGTCGGGTTCGCGTTGCGCGGCAGCTCAGCCATCTTGAGGCGCGCGATGAGACGCTCGCCCTCGTCCTTCGACTCGTCGTTCGCGACCGCCTTGAGGCGCGCGTACTTGCCCGCGAACTTCTTCGCGAGCTTCTTCCGACGCTCGTTCTTGTTGACCGAACTCAGTTTCGCCATGACTTAAGTTCTTCCCTAATCGAAGGCGCGCTTACGCGGCCTTCTTCGCCTCGAGGTCGCCGATGAACGGCATGCCGAACGCGCGCAGCAGGGCGCGGCCTTCGTCGTCCGTCTTGGCGGTCGTGGTGATGATGATGTCCATGCCGCGAACCCGCTCGATCTTGTCGTAGTTGATCTCGGGGAACACGATCTGCTCCTTGAGGCCCATCGCGTAGTTGCCGCGGCCGTCGAACGACTTCGGGTTCACGCCCCGGAAGTCGCGGACGCGCGGGAGCGCGATGGTGATGAGCCGGTCGAGGAACTCGTACATCCGCTCGCGGCGCAGGGTGACCTTGCAGCCGATCGGCATGCCCTCGCGCAGCTTGAACTGCGCGATCGACTTCGTCGCCTTGGTGACGACGGCCTTCTGACCCGCAATCTGCGTCATCTCGGCGGCGGCCGCCTCGACACGCTTCTTGTCCTGGGTCGCGTCGCCGACGCCCATGTTGATGACGATCTTCTCGATCTTCGGGACCTGCATGGCGTTCGCGTAACCGAACTCCGCCATGAGGGCCGCGCGGACCTTCTCGTCATAGAGCCGCTTCATGCGCGGCGTGTACTTGGCCTCAGCCATTGATCACCTCACCCGACCGCTTGGCGACACGCACCTTCTGGCCGTTCTCGATACGGAAACCGACGCGGGTCGGCTTGCCGGTCTTGGGATCCTCGATCGCCACCTTGGAGACGTGGATCGGGGCTTCCTTGCGCTTCAGACCGCCCTGCGGATCGGCCTGGCTCGGCTTGGTGTGACGCACGACGACGTTCACGCCCGAGACGACGACCTTGCCGTCCTTCGGCATGGCGCGCACGACTTCGCCGTGCTTGCCCTTGTCCTTGCCGGACAGGACGACGACGCGGTCGCCCTTCTTGATCTTCGCGGCGCTCATTACAGCACCTCCGGCGCGAGGCTGATGATCTTCATGTGGTTCTTGGCGCGCAGCTCGCGAACCACCGGCCCGAAGATACGGGTGCCGATCGGCTCCTCGTTCTTGTTGATCAGCACGGCGGCGTTCGAGTCGAAGCGGATCACCGTGCCGTCGGGACGGCGGATGTCCTTGGCGGTGCGAACAACGACGGCGCGGTGCACGTCGCCCTTCTTCACGCGGCCCTTCGGCTGCGCTTCCTTCACCGACACGACGATGATGTCGCCGACGCCGGCGACGCGACGCTTCGAGCCGCCGAGCACCTTGATGCACTGCACCCGCTTCGCGCCGCTGTTGTCAGCGACATCCAGGTTGGTTTGCATCTGGATCATGGTTAAGCGACCTTCTCAAGGACGCGCCACGTCTTGGTCTTGGAGATCGGGGCGCACTCCTCGATGCGCACCGTCTCGCCCGCCTTGATGGCGTTGGCCTCGTCGTGAGCGTGATACTTCTTCGAACGGGTGATGATCTTGCCGTAGAGCGGGTGCTTCACCTTCCGCTCGACGAGCACGACCACCGTCTTGTCACCCTTGTCGGACACCACCGTGCCCTGCAGGACGCGCTTCGGCATGTGTCCTCCTTTACGCCGACGGAGCGGATTTGGCCCGCTCGGTCTGCAACGTCTGGATCTTCGCGATGGTGCGGCGAACCTCGCGCACCCGCGACGGCTTCGCGAGCTGACCGGTGGCGGCCTGGAAGCGCAGGTTGAACTGCTCCTTCTTCAGCTGCGCCAGCTGGTCGCCCAGCTGGTCGT
>JADCGM010000387.1 GCA_020249025.1 Alphaproteobacteria bacterium | reverse complement strand
CCCGGCCGCCCCAAGGGCGGCGAGGCGATGACCCTGCGGGCGATGTTCGCGATGCTGGAGGCGCGCTTCGGCGGCTGACCCCGGCCCGCCCGGCCGACCCACGGAACCTTTCGCCGCCGCAACGCGTCGTTGGGGCGGCGGGGGTTTCGGGGGGCGTCAGGGAGACGTGTCATGGGTCTGCTTATCGTTCTCGTCGTCGGTGCGCTCGTCGGCTGGCTGGCGGGCATGATCATGCGGTCGGGCGGCGGTATCCTGTTCGACATCGTCATCGGCATCGTCGGCGCGCTGATCGCCGGCTTCCTGTTCGGCGGCGGGGCCTCGATCATCAACGCGCCGTTGAACCTCGCCTCGATCCTCTATTCGCTGCTCGGCGCGATCATCCTGCTCGCCATCGTCAAGCTGATCCGGCGGGGCAGCGCGCGGGTCTGACCGCGCGCGCAAAATTCATTCGGTCCGGCGTGCAACGAAACCGGAACTCGAACGTTACACCGCCGTTCATAGAAGCCCTTCGCCCCCAGCGTTCCGGGGTGCGTCAGTAGAGTGAGGTGCGTCCATGGCGGAAAGCCAACGATCCCATCGCCCCCTCGAGCCGCTCGGCGGCTGGATGCAGACCCTGATCGGGTACGTCCAGTCGGCGCGGCCCGATCTGACCAATCGCCAGATGGCGCTGCTGATGCTCGTCTATCTGAGCGACGGGCCGCACACGGTGCGCGGGCTTGCCGCCCGGCTGAAGGTTTCGAAGCCGGTGGTCACGCGCGCCTTGAACACGCTCGGGGCGCTCGGCTACCTTCGCCGCCAGAAGGACGAGAGCGACCTGCGCAACATCTTCGTCGAACGCACCGCCGCCGGCACCGCGTTCCTCGAGGAATTCGCCAGCCTCGTCGAAGGGGCGGGCGAGGATGACGAACCAGCACGGCGGCAACGCAAGAGCGAAAGCCGCATCACCCACTGAGGCGCGCGCGCCGCTCGTCCGCACCGCGCGGCTGAGCGGCCCGTCGCTGGCGCTCGACCGCCGCATCCACGCGGTGCGCGAGGATCTGGCCGACATCGCGCTCGCCGACCGGGTCGTCGCGCCGCATTTCGCGGCCTCGGTGCCGACCGCGCTCGTGGTCCCGCACGCGACGATCCGCGGCCGGCCCGATCCGAACGCGTCGGCGACGAGCGAGCTGCTGTTCGGCGAGGCGTTCCACGTCTTCGAGTTCGGCGGCCGCTGGGCCTGGGGCCAGTGCGCGCATGACGGCTATGTCGGCTATGTCGACGCCAGCCTGCTGACGCACGACGCGCCCGCCCCCACCCACCGCATCGCCGCTCCGCAGGGGCTGGTGTTCGCCGAGGCGGACATCAAGTCGCCGGTGCTGTCGGTGCTTCCGCTCGGGGCGCAGGTGGCCGTCACCGCGTCGGAGGGCGCCTTTCATGCGCTGGCGACGGGCGGCTTCGTCCATGACCGCCATGTCGGGGGGCTGACGCCCGCCAGTGGCGATCCGGTGGCGGTGGCGATGAGCTTCATCGGCACGCCATATCGTTGGGGCGGACGCACCCGCGCCGGGATCGACTGCTCGGGGCTGGTGCAGCAGGCGCTGATGGCCTGCGGCATCGCCTGCCCGCGCGACAGCGACCAGCAGCGCGAAGGGCTCGGCACGCGGGTCGAGGCGTCCGGGCTGCGCCGCGGCGATCTCGTCTATTTCCCGGGGCACGTCGGCATCATGGCCGACGCGACCAACCTGCTCCACGCCAACGCGCACTGGATGGCGACGGTGATCGAGCCGCTCGCCGACGTCGTGGCGCGCGTCACCGCCGAGACGCCGATCCTCGCGATCAAGCGAATCTAGCGCGCAGGCAGGCCGCGGCCGTCAGGCCGCGACCGCGCCGTGGCAGTGCTTGAACTTCTTGCCCGATCCGCAGGGACAAGGCTGGTTGCGGCCGACGGTGCGCTCCCAAGTCTCGGGGCGATCCGGATCGAAGCCATCGAGATAGGTCGGCACCGGCCCCGCCGCCGGACCGGACGGCGCCGACAGCGCCGCGAGCGCCGCCTCGGCATCGCCGAGACCGCTGCCGAAGGCGCCGAGCTCGCTCGGATCGAGATGCGACGTGACGAGGCCCTGCGGGTTGAACGCCTGCTCGGCCGGCGGCTGCATCTGGAACTGCGCCTGCGCGAGCATGCGGGTCACGTCGCCGCGGATGGCGACGAGCATGCGCTCGAACAGCGCGAAGGCTTCCTGCTTGTACTCGTTGATCGGCGTCTTCTGCGCATAGGCGCGCAGGTGGATGACGCCGCGAAGCGCATCGAGCGTCGCCAGATGCTCCTTCCAGTGATGGTCGATCGCCTGGAGGAGGAAGTTCTTTTCGATCTGCACCCAGGTCTCGGGCGGCAGCGCCTCCGCCTTGGCAACGAGCGCCTCGGCAGCGGCAGCGTCGATGCGGTCGATGAAGATCTCCTGATCGACCGCCTGCTCTTTGACCCAGTCCTCGACGGGCAGGTCGAGGACGAGCTTGTCGGCGATCTCGGCCTTCAGGCCTGCGATATCCCACTGCTCGGGGTAGGTTTCGGGCGGGCAGTGCGCGGCGACGATGTCGTTGACGGTCTCGCGGCGCATGTCGGCGACGACATCGCCGACGGTGTCCGAATCCATGACGTCCGCGCGCTGCTCGTAGATGACCTTGCGCTGGTCGTTCATGACGTCGTCGTACTGCAGCAGCTGCTTGCGGACGTCGTAGTTGCGCGCCTCGACCTTCTTCTGCGCCGTCTCGATGGCCTTCGAGATCCACGGATGGACGATCGCCTCGCCCTCTTCGAGGCCCGAATTCATCAGGCGCGTG
>JADCGM010000386.1 GCA_020249025.1 Alphaproteobacteria bacterium | reverse complement strand
CGCATTGATGTGGTCGCCGGTGCGCGGTTCGAGAAAGTCGGCGACATCCTGCCAGCGCGCGCCGACATCGACTCCGCGCAGCTCGAGCCGGGCGAGCAGCGACACCGCGTTGATCTGGTCTTGCGCATAGTCCTTGCGAACACCCCAAACATGCGCGTCGTAGAGCGCGAGCGCGCCGGCGGCATCGTCGAGGTCCAGACGAAAGAGCGCGAGATGCCACCAATTGTGGGTGCGCAGGAACGACGAGCAGCGCCCCCAGCCGTCGGCGTACCCCGCCATCCAGTCCGCCCCCTCGGCGTGTCGCCCGGCGCTGTCCATGACATGGGCCACCGCATGCTGCGCCCAGGGATCGAAGCCGGCGGCCGCCGCGGTGCGACCGGCCGCCTCGGCGGCGTTGGCGGCGCCCGTCTGTTCGAGCGCGAAGGCGTGCATGCCGAGCGTCGTAGGCCGGTCGGGATTGGCGTCGGCGAGACGGCCGGTGAGCCGCACCATGCCCGCAAAGTCTCCGCGGTTGAGCTGGTGGAAGACCGCGATCTTGGCCGACAGCAGGTCGCGCGGCCAATGGGCTGCGATCTCCAGATGGAGGTCGAGCGCGGCGTCGAGCCGGTTATCGGCCCACGCGCGGATCGCGGCGACAAGCAACCGCTCGCGCAGGCTGGTCCGCGCCGCGAGCGGCGCGGTCTCGTCGAGGATCGCGCGCGCCCGAGCCGTGCCTGCCGGCGACATCGTGAAGAGATGCGCCGCCGCCGCCAGCGCATGACCGGCCGCAAGGCCGGGATCGGCCCGCGGCGCATCGAAGATCACCGCCGCGCCGTTCCCGTAGATGAGGAGCTCGTCCTCGAATGCATCGATGGCCGCCAGCGCGACGGGGGCATCGGTCGAATAGGCGATGCCGCTGATCCGGCCGGTCAACGTCATCGCCCGGTCCCCGCGACCGGTGCGACGCTGCGGCGAACCGCGAGCGCTGCGAGGATGCCGAGCAGCATCGCCGCATAGGCGGGGGCGGCGTGCGGCGACAGCGCCGGCAAGGCATGGAGCACGAGCACATCGTTGCCGCCCGGCACAAGCGACGCGCCGAAGCCCATCAGCGTGCCCGCCAACAGCCGCAGACCAGCATCGCGCGGGCGGAGCCGTAGCGCCAGCCGGTGCGAGCGGCCGGCCGCGAGAGCCGCGCCGCCGAGAAGGGCCGCGAACAGCCCGGCGAGCGCGGGGTTGGAGATCCCCTGCGCCATCATCCCGGCGACACCGCGATCGAGCGCCACCGTATACATCCACGAGCCGTGCAGCGCGTAGAGCACGCCCCCGGCGATCCCCATAACCGCCACCGCCGCCTCGGGCCGCCATTGTCCGCTGCGGGAGCGAGGAAGACGCTGCGGACTGCGATCCGGGACCAGACTCCACATCGCTACCATGGCCGCCAGTGCGAGTGCCGCGAGCGATGCGGGTTCGGGAGAAGTCAGCGGACTGGGCCCGGCGGCCACCGGGGCGGACGGCGTCCCGGGCAGGGCGCGGTGGAGCGCATAGCCGCCGCTGAGCCCGGCGAGGGTAGCGGCAAAGCTCAGCTCGCCCGCGCCGAGCCGCAACACCGTTGCAAAGGAGCAGCCGCCGTTGATCGCCGCGCCAATACCAAAGACGAAGGCGCCGGCGATCACCGCGGGGGTCGGCCAGAGGCTGTCGGAGAGCCGGGTGTTCGCAGGGCTCAGCCAGATCAGCGGCAGCGACACCACTGCGACCCACGCGGCACAGCGGAAGAAGGACAGGAGCAGGCGTGGAGACCCGCCATCGATGAAGGTTTCGACCCCTGCCACAGCACAGATCGAGCCGCGCTGCGCCGCATAGCCCATCGCCGCGGCACAGGGCGCGGAGACGAGCAGGAAGACGGCGTCCGATACCATCGTGCGCGTCAGGCCGCCCGCCGCCGCAGCAGCTTGGGCGCGAGCAGCGCCAGGGCGAGTGCGCCGACCGCGGCGGTCGGCGCCGCCGCGCCAAGCCGCGCCGCGCCGGCAGCGCCGGCGGTGCTGCTGATCCAGAACAGCGCGGGCGTCCAGATCGCGCTCATCGCGGTCACGATCAAAGCGACGCGCGGAAACGGCACCGCGAGCAGGCCGCTGGCGGTAAAAATCGGCAGACGCGTGCCGGGGATAAACCGCGCCGCTGCGATCGCGAGCCCCGCTCCCGACGTCAGCTTCGCGATGGCGGCGGGCGACACTTTCGCCTGAAGCCGCGCCGCCCAGCGATGCCCGGCTGCCGAGCGGCCGGCGGCATAGAGGCCGAGATCGCCGGTCACGGTGCCGATCATCAGCGCCGCAACCGCAGTCGCCGGATCGACGAGCATCTGCGAGGCGAGAAGTCCGACCGCGATCGTCGCGGCATCCTCGAGCAACAGCGTCGAGGCCGCGATGACGAGCGCGGTCAGCAACGGCATCGACGCGGTCGAGCGCAGCAGCGTTTCAAGGGTGCCGGCGTCCATGACCGCGCGCGCCCGTCCGCGCTCAGGCCATCGACCGCGGGCGGACCGCGCCGAGCAGCCGGCCGATCTCGTCGCGGCTCGTCATCAGCAGCAGGGCGGCGGCGACCCAGACGCCGCAAGCCAGACCGAACAGCAGGCCGCCGTCGCGCGTGCCGTCGGCGTTGACGACGGACACGCCGAGGGGCGTGAACAGGTGGAAGAAGATGGCCCCCGAGATGACGCCCAGCGCCATCAGCGCCCCGACCGGGCGCAGCAGCCGGAACCGCTGCGTGAGCGCGACAAGCAGAAGCAGCCTCGCGACCAGCTCGCCGGTGCCGACAACGTAGGCGGAAAAGATGCCGCCCGGCCCGAACAGGCCCGGGTAGCCGAGGCCTGCGCCCCATGCGTCGAGAGTCCCGAAGATGAACTGCGTTTCGGGGGAATCGGTGAACTTGAAGAACAGCGACTGGATGAAGACGCCCTCGATGTAGAGCGTCAGGACCGTCGGCCGGATGCTGCGTTGCGTCGGCATGGAGATCCCCTGCGGCAGGCGGGGCAGGGGACGCGCCGCGCCCCCTGCGCAGCGCGGGTTACTTGTCGAGAACGGCGGGCCAGTTCTTGTCGGCGGCCGCGATGAAGCCCGGGATGTTCTTCGACCAGCGCTGGCCGATCTCCTCGTTGTAGTTGAGGTAGAGCTTGCCGCCGACGACCTTCCAGACGAGCGGGTCGCCCGAGGCGGTGTAGCCCTGGCTCACCGCCCAGGCGCAGTAGCCGCCATATTGCGGCGCGTATTTGTCCGGATTCGCCTTGAAGGCGGCGAGATCGGCGGCGTTCGCGAAGCGGAACTCCGCGCCCTTGTAGCTGGTCGAGAAGTTGGCGCTGCCTTTGACGGCCTTGCCCTGCGTGAAATAGGCGACCGCGTCGTAGCCGCCGACGGCGACGTTGCTGAGCACGCTCGTGTAGAAGGGGTCTTCCTTCGCTTCGGCGGCGGGGGCCATCGCCGCGACGGCGAGGCTGGCGAGAAGCAGCTTGATGCGCATGATCGTCTCCTGTGCCTGGGGGCCTCGCCGCTCCGGACCGGATCGGCGCTGCCCTGATGTGGTCAGGATGCGCAGCGGCAGGGTGTCGGCGGAAATGCCATGTCGCCATGCTTTCGATAGCCGGCGCGTATCGGGGAAAGCCGAACGATAGATGCGATGTATCGAACCGATGCCCCCGCGGCGGCTTCACAAGCGCCGGGTCAGCAGCGACAATGGGACATGCAGGACATCCTGACCCCTTTGGCCGACGTGCTTGGCCGCTGCCGCGAGGCCGGTGCCGCGTGGGAGCCGGTCTACGACGAGTTCGTCGCCGGCCTGCGCAGCGCCGGCGTGGGCGATCTCGCGCCCGCCGTAGGTGACATCGTCGAGGACTTCGCGCTGCCGAGCACATCGGGGGCCATCGTCGCGCTGTCAGCGCTCGTGGCCGACGGTCCGCTCGTGCTGAGCTTCAATCGCGGCGGCTGGTGCCCCTATTGCCGCAACGAGCTGAGCGCCTGGGCCAAGGCCGAGACCGCGCTTGCCGCCGTCGGCGGCCGCTTCACGGCGATCGTCGGCGAGATCAGCGGCCGCGCCGCTGCGCTCAAGGCCGAAATCGGCATGGGCGCCGACCTGCTGTGCGACGTCGACCACGGCGCGGCGCTCAGCCTCGGGCTCGCCTTCAGCGCCGGGCCGAAGCTGCGCGATCTCTATCTGTCGCGCGGGCTCGATCTCGCCGAGGCCTATGGCACCGACAGCTGGTTCCTGCCGGTGCCGGCGACCTTTGTCATCGACCGCGAGCGCCGCGTCCGCTTCGCCTTCGTCGATCCCGATTTCCGCGTTCGCGCCGAGCCAGCCGACGTCATCGCAGCGATCGCGGCGATCTAGCTCGCCCAGCTTCGCGCCCGCGCGGCGCGCACGAAGGCCTCGGCCGCCACCGAGCGCCGACGACCCGCGATCGCGCCGAGAAGGATCGTCCGTCCGATGTCCGCGTCCGCCAGCGGCCGGATGACGACGCCGTCGGCGGCGAGGCCGTCGGGCGCCAGCGCGCAGCCGAGACCCGCGGCCACAAGCGGCGTCGCCGACGCGCTGCCCGTCACGCGGTGGGCGACGGCCGGCGCGACGCCGGCCAGTCCGCACAGCGAACCGAACTCGCCGCCATCGTCGTCGGATGCGATCCACGGCTCCGCATGAAGATCGCCAAGCATGACGGCGTCTGCCGCGGCGAGCCTGTGGGCGGCGGGCAGGGCGATACGATAGGGCTGGCGATACAGCTCCCAGGCTTCCAAGCGTTCGGGCGCACCGTCGCGGCGCTCGACGATGACGAGATCGAGATCGCCATGCAGCGTCGCGTCCATCAGCTCGCCGAAGCTGCCGTCGACGAGCCGCAGTTCGAGTCCGGCGAGCTGGCGTGCGACGTCCGCCAGCACCGCGCTCAGCCCCGGCGTCGCGATGTTGCGCTGAAGGCCGAGGCTGAGCGGCGCCACCTGCGCCTTGCCGAACTCCTGCGCCAGCGCCCGCGCCGCCTGCGCGGCGTCATAGGTGCGCTGGAGATGCGGCAGCATCTCGCGACCGAGATCGGTGAGGTGCGTCAGCGCGCGCTCGCGGCGGAAGAGCAGGCCGCCGAACTCGTCCTCGAGCTTCTGGATGGCGCGGGTCAGCGACGGCTGCGTGACGTTGCACTCGTCGGCGGCGCGGGTGAAATTGAGGGTCCGCGCGACCGCGAGAAAGTAGCGGACCTGGTGCATCTCCATCGCGATGAACCCTAATGGGTCGACGGGGCAGGCGGCTAGTAGCGGATTGCTGCCGATGCGCGGTGGGCATCGAATGAATAGGACAGCGGCATTTCACGGCCTCCCGGGGGACCGGCACAGTCCCGATCCGGCGATGGCCCCGCGCCCTCGCCGGACTGACGACACGTCCGAACGGGAGGGTTCCATGACGACCAAGATCAATCTCGCCGCCATGCTCGCTGTCGCCGGCGGCCTTGCAGTTGCGACCCCGGCACAGGCCGAGGCCGCCAATCCGTGCTCGGCGAAGGCGGCCAGCCCCTGCGCGGCCAACCCGTGCGCCGCCAAGGCCAATCCCTGCGCCGCCAAGGCGAATCCGTGCGCGGCGAAGGCCAGCCCCTGCGCCGCCAGCCCGTGCGCGGCGAAGGGCAATCCCTGCGCGGCCAAAGCGAAGGCCGGCAAGAAGAAGGGCGCCCACTAGGCGCGCCCGACGCGACGGCAGGCGGTCCCCTGTTCCCCTCCCGCCGGCCGTCGCCCTCCTTTGCAGGGAAAGGCCCACACGTCGCGATGTCCCGGCCAGCCGCCGTTCGCCAATCCCGCGCGCGCCGCGCTGCGGCGCGTGTTCTGGTCGCGTCGACGCTGGCGATGGCGCGGAGCGGGCGGCCGCTGATGACCCGCATCCTGCCCGCCGATGCGCCGCCGGAGATATGGGCGCATTATCCGGCGGACGACGCCGTCGATCCCGCGAGCGGGGCGCGCTGGTTCTACCACACGCATGCGCACGAGAGCCGTGACGGCGCCGAGCATGGCCATTTCCATCTCTTCCTCGATCGCAGCGCGTTCGCGCGGGCCGGCGCGCCGCTGGCGGGGCCGCCGCAGAACGGCTCCGCGCGCGCCGATATCGTTCATCTTGTCGG
>JADCGM010000385.1 GCA_020249025.1 Alphaproteobacteria bacterium | reverse complement strand
TCCAGCTGCAGCCCCCGCCAGATCGAGTCGCTCCACGGACGCGTCGGCAGCCGGAGGACGGCAAGATTGTTCGGAAATGGATCGAGCGGCATCGGCTTGGTCTGTGGCCCGTTGTCGAGAAGATGACGGCGCAACGTATCAAGCTGCATCAGGACGCAGGGCTGAACCATCACCTGCTCGCTGGCATGGCCGAACAGCCGGGCGAGTTCCCCGCGCAGCCGGGCATCACCGTCTTCGGTCTTCTGGCGCCAGTTCCAGTCCTCGGCGATCTCGCCGAAGCCGAGCGCGATGAGCACGCCGAGGACGATGACGAACAGCTCGTTGAGGAACGACTTCCAGCCGTTCATCGGCTTGGGCACGCGAAAATGAAAGGCCATCGGATCCCCCGCGGCCGGAACGATAGCCGCCCGCCGCTGGACGGCAAGCCTTGCGGTCGGCGGCGCGCCCCGCCAAAGGGGCGAGCGTGAGCGAAACGCCCATCGTCCCCGACAGCCAGCACCGCGGCCTGATCGCATCGCTGCCGCCTTCGCTGCGCGATTATGCGCTGCTGGCGCGCTTCGACCGGCCGATCGGGACCTGGCTGCTGTTCTGGCCCTGCGCCTGGGGCGTGGCCCTGGCGGGCGGCCTGCCGCGCGACGTCTATCTGATCTTGCTGATGGGACTGGGCGCGCTGGTGATGCGCGGGGCGGGTTGCGTTTACAACGACATCGTCGACCGCGATCTCGACGCGCGGGTCGAGCGCACCCGCGCCCGGCCGCTGGCGAGCGGGCGCGTGTCGATACGCGCGGCGTGGAATTGGCTGTTCGCGCTGTCGATGGTCGGGCTCGTCGTTCTCGTCCAGCTGCTGCCGCTGGCGCAGTTCGTGGCGCTGGCGAGCCTCGCCCTCGTTGCCGCCTATCCGTTCATGAAGCGCATCACCTGGTGGCCGCAGGCGTGGCTCGGGCTGACCTTCAATTGGGGGGCGCTGGTCGGCTACGCAGCCGTGACCGAGGCACTGACCCTCCCGGCGCTGCTGCTCTATGCCGGCGGCGTGTTCTGGACGCTCGGCTACGACACGATCTACGCGTTGCAGGACATCGAGGACGATGCGCTTGCGGGCATCAAGTCGAGCGCCCGCGCACTCGGTCGCTCGGTGACGCGCGGGGTCGCGGTCTTCTACACGCTGGCGCTGGCGTGCTGGGCCGGGGCGCTGGCGTTGGCGCTTCCCGGCAATCTTGCAGCACCACTGCTCCTGCTCCCTGCCGCGCTCCACCTCGGCTGGCAGACCGCGCGGCTGACCGGCGCGGACGGGGCGGCTGCGCTTCGGCTGTTCCGCAGCAACAGTGTCACCGGAGCGCTCATCTTCCTCGCGCTGGCGGCCGCATCGCTGCTTTAACCCTGCCGGGCGATTGACCCGCCCCGCCCTGCCCCCTACCTCCGCCCCATGCTCAGTACCGACGCCGCGCTCGACCGGCTTTCCACCGTTCTCGCCCATGCGAAGCGCCTTGGCGCCGACGCCGCCGACGCGATCTACATCGGCGACGCCTCCACGAGCATCAGCGTGCGACTCGGCGCGCTCGATGACATCGGGCGTTCCGAGGGCGAGGAGATCGGGGTGCGCCTGTTCGCGGGTCGGCGCTCGGCGAGCGTCTCGTCGTCGGACCTGTCGCCTGCCGCGCTCGCGGTGGCGGTCGAGCGCGCCTTCGACATGGCGCGGCAGGCCCCCCAGGACCCCTATGCCGGGCTTGCGCCCGACGAGCTGCTGTTCCGCGGCGCGGCCCCCGCGCTTGATCTCTGCGACGCCGACCAACCCTCGGCGCAGGCGCTGCGCGAGGCCGCCGACGCCGCCGAGGACGCCGCACGCGCCGTCGCCGGTGTGACGAACAGCGAAGGGGCCAGCGCCAGCCACGGCACCGCCAGCATCGCGCTCGCGACCAGCGGCGGCTTCGCTGGCGGCTACACGACCTCGTCCTACAATCTGTCCGCCAGCGTCATTGCGGGCGAGGGCGCGGCGATGCAGCGCGACTATGCCTGGCACGGCGCGCGCCATCGCGCCGACGTCGATACGCCCGAGGAGATCGGCCGCCGCGCCGGCGAGCGCGCGGTGAAGCGCCTCAACCCGATCAAGCTCGAAACCGCCTCCCTGCCGATCATCTTCGATCCGCGTGTGTCCTCGTCGATGCTCGGCCATCTGCTCGGCGCGATCACCGGGTCCGCCGTGACGCGCAAGACAACCTTCCTGCTCGATGCGCTCGGGCAGGCGATCTTCGATGGCG
Organism: Alphaproteobacteria bacterium; assembly: GCA_020249025.1. GTDB lineage: Bacteria > Pseudomonadota > Alphaproteobacteria > Sphingomonadales > Sphingomonadaceae > JADCGM01. The sequence continues at coordinate 609 of JADCGM010000385.1, read as the reverse complement.
GCGTCACCATCGTCGACGATCCGCTGCGTCCGCGCGGTCCGCGCTCCAAGCCGTTCGATGCCGAAGGGCTGGCGGCGCGGCGGACGACTCTCATCGACAAGGGTGTACTCACGACATGGCTGCTCGACAGCGCCTCGGCGCGGCAGCTCGGCCTGACCCCGACCGGCCATGCGACACGCGGTACCGGCGGCCCTCCGGGGGCGGGATCGACCAACCTTTACATGCTGCCGGGCGATATCTCGGCCGAGGCGATGATCGCCGACATCCCGCGCGGCTTCTACGTCACCGAGCTGATCGGCCAGGGCGTCAATCCGGTGACGGGCGATTACAGCCGGGGCGCGGCCGGCTTCCTCATTGACGGCGGCGCGCTCGGCCCGGCGGTGGCCGAGGTGACGATCGCGGGCAATCTCAAGGACATGTTCCGGGCACTGACGCCGGCGAGCGACCTCAAGTTCCGCCATGCGGTCAATGCGCCGACCTTGCGCATCGACGGGATGACCGTCGCCGGTGCCTGACACCGTCCGCCTCGTCGTCGAGGCGGCGCGCGACGCCGGGCGGGTGGCGCTCGGCTATTTCGGCTTGGACGTGAAGCGCTGGGACAAGTCCCCT
>JADCGM010000384.1 GCA_020249025.1 Alphaproteobacteria bacterium | reverse complement strand
TGATGCGGGACCGCGGTTCGACCGCGATGTCGGTCCGGGCGGCTATGCCTGGTGGTATGTCGACGCGATCAGCGACGACGGCCGCTTCGGCCTGACCATCATCGGCTTCGTCGGCAGCGTCTTCTCGCCCTATTATCTGTCGAGCGGGCGCGGCCATCCGGTCGACCACAGCGCCATCAACGTCGCGCTCTACGGCCCGCACGGCAACCGCTGGACGATGACCGAGCGCGGCGCCAACAGCGTCAGCCGCGATCCCGGCACGCTCGAGGTCGGGCCGAGCGCAATGCGCTGGGACGGCAACGCGCTCGTCATCGACATCGAGGAGCGCTGTGCGGTGCTGCCGTTCAACGTGCGCGGACGCGTCCGGGTGATCCCCGAGGTCATCAACACCGTGCCCTTCGCGCTCGATCCGGCGGGCAAGCATCACTGGCGCGTCGTCGCCCCGCGCGCGCGCGTCGAGGTGACGATGGACAAGCCGGGCCTGAGCTGGAGCGGCACCGCCTATTGGGACTCGAACGAGGGCAGCGAGCCGCTGGAGGCGGGCTTCCGCGACTGGCAATGGTCGCGCGCGCACCTCGGGCATGAGGTGGCGGTGCTTTACGAGGGCGTCCGCAACGACCGCTCGCGCTTCGCCGCCGCGCTGCGCTTCGACCGCAGCGGCGTCCCGCACGAGGAGGAGCTGCCGCAGCCGGCCTCCCTGCCGCGCACCGCCTGGCTGATGCCGCGGCGCACGCGCTCGGACGATGGCCATGCCCGCGTGCTGCGGACGTGGGAGGACACGCCCTTCTATTCGCGCTCGACGCTGGCGGTGAAGATGTTCGGCGAGCGGGTCGCCGCGGTGCACGAAAGCCTGTCGCTCGACCGGCTGGTGACGCCGGTGGTGCAGTGGATGCTGCCCTACCGGATGCCGCGCGTCACGACTTAGGCGGCGTCTTCTCCTCGGCGGCCTTCTTCGCCTTGTCCTTGGCGATCTCGCGGTTGACGTCCCAGAGCTGCCAGATCGCGAAGGCGAGGACGAGGACGGTCGTCAGGATGATCTCGATCAGTCCGTAATCCATGCGCAATCCCCCTCAGCCGTCCGCGAGTATGGCGCGCATCGCGGCGACGGCAAGCTCCGGCTGCTCCTCGTGCAGCAGATGGCCGAGACCGGAGACGAGTTCGAAGCGCCCGTCGCGCACCGATCCTGCCGCCCGCTTCGCCGCCGACACCGGAATCGCACTGTCGCGGTCGCCGTGCAGGACGTGCACCGGCACCGCCAGACCCGGCAGCGCGCGCTGCAGCGCGTAGAGATCCCAGGCCGCCATCATCGCGATGGTGCCGCGGCAATGCTCCGGCGAGGCGAACAGGCGGCGATAGAGCGCGACGCCGCGCGCATCGAGCCGGGAGCCGGTGCTCTTGCCCATGAAGCGCGCAACCCGGTCCTCGTCGCGTGCGAGGCTGGCGATGAAGGAGGCGGCGAGCGGATTGGCGAGCACCAGCCCGGCCATGCCCGAGAAAATCGGCCCCGACAGCCCGGGGAAGGGCAGAAGCGCCGGCGCGATCGCGAGGATCGGCGCGCTCGCGGCCCCGTCGAGCGTCAACCGCGCCGCGATCGCAGCCCCTGCCGAATGCCCGGCGACAAGCTTTGGCGTGACCCCGATCTCGGCGAGCAGCGCCGCCACCGCCTCCGCCATCCCGGCGAGACCGAGCCCTCCGCGCGGCCGCCCCTGCGTGAAGCCATGGCCGGGCAGATCGAGCGACACCACGGTCGCCTCCTTCGCCAGCAACGGCGCGACGTCGCGCCAGCTATGGGTGGACGCGCCCGTCCCGTGCAGCAGCAGCACCAGCGGCCCGGCCCCGAGCGTCTGGACATGCCAGGTGAGCCCGCCTGCCGTGACGAAGCGGCTGGTCTCGCGCAGCGGCCAGTCCTGGCCCTCGACATCCCAGCGCAGGCGGCTGCTCACAGGCCGATCGCCGCGTGAACGGCCGCGGCGTCGGCGCGGGGCAGATGGACATAACGCGCGCGCATCGACTCGGCGAGGCGCGAGGCTTCCGGCTGGAGACGCGGCGAGATGTCGATGACGGTCGCGCCGAAGCCGTCGCCCGCCAGCCGCTTCGCCGCCGCCAGCGCGTCGCTTTCCGCCTGCGGCCGGCCGGGGCTGCCGTCGGCGGCGATGTTGGCGCGCCCGTCGGTCAGCACCACGACATGCGGCGTCCGCCCGCGCGCCTTGCCGGCGAGCGCCAAGAGCCGCGCCTGATCGAGTCCGGCGGCCAGCGGCGTCCCCCCGCCGCCCGGCAGTTCGGCGAGCAATTTGCGCGCCCGGGTCAGCGACCGTGTCGGCGGCAGCAGGATCTCCGCCCCCGTCCCGCGGAAGGCGACGAGCGCGACCTCGACGCGCTTGGCGTAGGCCTGCGCCAGCAGCAGCTCGATCGCGCCCTTGGCCTCGGCAAGCCGGGCGCGCGCCGACGACCCCGAGGCGTCGACCGCGATCACCGCCAGCGCCTCCGAGCGGTCCTCGTAGCGGCGGATGCGCAGATCGCTGCGGCGCAGGCGAAGCTTCTGCGAGCCGTCGTCGGCGCGGGCGCGCAGCCGCTGCCAGGGTGCGGCGGCGCGCAGCGTTTCGATCAGCGCCAGCCGACGGCCGCCGCCGGGCAGCCCGGCGCGGACCCCGATCGGGCGGCCATGGCTCGGCGATTTCTGCTTCTGCCCGGCGCCGCCGCTGCGTGCCGTGCGCGCCGCGCTGCGGTCGCCGGCAAGCGCGGCGAGCATGTCGGGCGGCAGCACCGCGCGCGCCGCATCGAGGACGACATCCTCGAGCTTCATCTCGCCGCTCTGCTGTTCGGTCGGCGGCTGGTCCTCGGGTTGGTCGGGCGGCGGGGGCGGGGCCGGAAACTGGGTGGCGCGCGGGGCGAGAACGAGCCGCACCGCCAGCGCGACATCGGCGGCGGTCAGCGCGCTCCGGCCCGCGTCGGCCGCGGCGACCCGAGCGGCGCGCACCGCGAACAGCGCTGCGCGCACCGAGGCGACGCCCAGCGCGGCGGCGACCCCCGCGACGGTCGCCAGCAGCTCGTCATCGCCCACCGGCGCGGCGTCCGCGGCGGGCGGCTCCGAGGGCATCGGCGTCAAGTCGAAGGCGACGCGTTCGAGAAGCGCGACCGGCGGGCGTTCGCCCTCCACGCCATGATCGAGGAGCAGCAGCGCGCCTGCGCCGCTGTCGAGCCAGGTCGCGAGCCGGCCCGCGGTCGCGGCGCTCATGCGGTCCGCCCCCGGCACCACCACGATCCCGCCCGCCGACTCGGCGAGCAGCCCGCGCGCCTCGATGCGGCGGCCCGCCGTCAGGCTCGCTGCGACATCGATTCCGCCGAGCAGCCGGTCGTCGTCGATATGCGACGGCATCGTCCGCAGCGGCGTTCCCGCATGCAGACTGCTGCGCAGCAATTCGATGAGGCGTTCGCCGTCCTCGCCCGCGCCGCAGCGCAGGCAGAGGCCGCCGAGGCCGGCCGGATCGCGGGCGAGAAGCCGGGCGGCGTGCAGCGCGTCGGCGAGCGGGTCGGCGGCAGCCGTCGACAGGCGCTCGATCAGGCCCACTGCTCGGCCATGGCGCGCTCGATGCGCGCAGTCGACCCGGTGTCGTCGAGCACATTGCGGCGCAGGCGGTGGCGCAGCGCCATCGGCGCGATGGCCTGAAGATGCGCGCGGGTGACCTCGGTCGCGCCCTCGATCGCCGCCAGCGCACGGGCGGCGCGCATCATCGTCAGCTCGCCGCGCAATCCGTCGGCGCCGACCGCCATGCACAGCTGCGCCGAGTCCGCCAGCACGGCGTCGGGCATCGTCACCTCGCCGAGCAGCGCACGCGCGGCGGTGATTTGCTTGACGATGGCGCGGTCCTTGCGCCGCCACTTGGCGACGAAGGCGGCGGTGTCGCGCTCGAAGGCGTCGCGGCGGCGCATGATCTCGATGCGGGCCTCGACCTCGCGCGGGGTGCGCACCTCGCAGGACAGGCCGAAGCGGTCGAGCAGCTGGGGGCGCAGATCGCCCTCCTCGGGATTGCCGCTGCCGATGAGAACGAAGCGCGCGGCATGGCGCACGCTCAGCCCCTCGCGCTCGACGACATTCTCGCCGGACACCGACACGTCGAGCAGGAGGTCGACGAGATGATCTTCGAGCAGGTTGAGCTCGTCGATGTAGAGAAAGCCGCGGTGGGCGCGGGCGAGCAGGCCGGGTTCGAACGCCTTTTCACCCGCCACCAGCGCCCGCTCGATGTCGAGCGCGCCGACGACACGGTCCTCGGTGGCGCCGAGCGGCAGATCGACGAAGGGCACCGGCATCGTCACGGCCGCGGTCGCGCCGTGCGGGCAGGGCAGCACGTCCGCCTCGCAATGATAGGGGCAGCCGGCGGCCGCGCGCATCGGCGGCAGCAGCGACGCCAGCGCGCGGGCCGCGGTCGACTTGGCGGTGCCGCGATC
>JADCGM010000383.1 GCA_020249025.1 Alphaproteobacteria bacterium | reverse complement strand
TGGCGGTGGCGCGGGCGCGCATCGTCGCCGAACTGGAGGACATCGGCTTTGCCGGCGTCGAGCGGCGCGTGCAGACGATCGTCGGCGACGTCGCCGATTTCGACAGTCTGCGCCGCGCGGCGGATGCGACGCTGAAGGCGTTCGGGCGGATCGACTATCTCATCAACAACGCCGGTGTCGCCGGCGCCGAGGAGATGGTCGTCGACATGGGCGTCGACGCCTGGACCTACACGCTCGATGCAAACCTCGTCAGCAACTACGCGCTGATGCAGCAGGTCGTGCCGCTGATGAAGGCGCAGAAGTCGGGCTATGTGCTCAACGTCTCGAGCTACTTCGGCGGTGAGAAATATCTGGCGGTCGCCTATCCCAACCGCGCCGACTACGCCGTCTCCAAATCCGGGCAGCGCGCGATGGTCGAGGCGCTGGCGCGGCATCTCGGGCCGGAGGTGCAGTTCAACGCCATTGCGCCCGGCCCCGTCGCGGGCGACCGGCTCGCCGGCACCGGCGGCAAGCCCGGCCTGTTCGAGCGGCGCGGCAAGCTCATCCTAGAGAACAAGCGGCTGAACGCCGTCCATGCCGCCGTCGTCAAGGCGATCCGCCGCGGCATCCGCGTCGAGGCGGTGCTGAGCCGGCTGGCGCGCAACGACACCGGCCGCATGAGCCACGACACCCAGAACCCGCGCGAGCTGCGCGATCTCGCGCTCGACTGCGCGCGCGAGGGCGACGGCGTCTGCACCTGGGACCGCTTCATCCTGACTCCGGGCATCGCCGGGCGGCTGGTGCGCCGCCTGCGGCGCGGCGGCTATTTCCTCGACAGCCCGGAATGGGCGGCCAAGCCCGAGTCGCCCGAGGGCGACAGCGGCTGGCTGCTGCGCTCCCCGCCCGAGGATCAGCCCTATCTGCCCGCCGACAAGGTGGCGTCGGAGGCGAAGAAGGTCGGGTCGGGCGTGCTGCGCCAGCTCTACCTCGGCAAGATGCCGACCGAGGCCGACGTCGCGCAGGCGACGGTGTTCTTCCTCGCCGACCGCGCGGTCTCGGGCGAGACCTTCATGCCCTCGGGCGGCCTCAACGTCGAACGCTCGACCACCGAGCGCGAGCTGTTCGGCGGCCCCAAGCAGGAACGCCTCGACCAGATGCGCGGCAAGACCGTGTGGCTGATCGGCGAGCATCTGACCGATCATCTGTCGGAGGCGGCACGCGAGTTCGTCACCGCCTGCGAGGTGGCGCGCGTCGTCGTCGTGACGAAGACCGAGGCCGGGGCGGACGCGCTGCGTGCCGCGCTCGACGATCTGCCCAAGGGCCGCCTCGAATGGATCGCCTGCGGCGGCGATCTCGAAGCCGCGATGGATCAGGCGCACCGCGCCTGGGACCGCCCGATCTGCATCGTCTCGACCCCGTTCGCGCCGCTGCCGCAGCAGCTGTTCGACGGCGATGCGCCGCTGTCGACGGACGCCTTCCGCGAAACCATTGCCGACAATCTGACCCATCACTTCCGGGTCTCGCGCAAGGCGTCGCTCTACGACGGCTGCCAGCTCGTGCTGGTCTCGCCCGACGTCGCGGTCGGCGACAACAGCGCCGCCTATTCGCTCGCCAACATGATGAAGACGACCCTGCACGCCTTCACCGCGACGCTGGCGGTCGAAAACGAGCGCCTTGTCCACGACGTGCCGGTCAATCAGGTCAACCTCACCCGCCGCGTCCGCTCGGAGGAGCCGCGCGATCTCGAGGAGCATCTGGAAGAGGTGCGCCGCTTCGCGCGTGCGGTGCTGCTGCTCGGCGCGCCGCTGCCGGACGCCGAGGACTCGCGCTACCGCGCCCGCATCTACCGCGGCATGTCGATGACCGTGTGACGATGAGCTACCTGCCGTTCGAGAAATCGATCGAGGCGCTGCAGCTGAGCGCACGCAAGCTGCGCTCGGACGGCCGCGGCGATGCCGGGGAGGCGGCGCTGCTGGAGGAGCGCGCAGCGCGCCAGCTCGCGCATCTCTATGGCAACCTGACGCCGTGGCAGCGCACCCAAGTGGCGCGGCATCCCGACCGGCCGCACTTCACGCATTTCGTGCAAAGGCTGTTCACCGACTTCACCCCGCTCGCCGGCGACCGCACCTTCGGCGACGATCCGGCGCTGCTCGGCGGGATGGCGCGCTTCAACGGCCGCGCGGTGATGCTGATCGGCAACGCCAAGGGCGAGGATACGGCGAGCCGCCTCCACCACAATTTCGGGATGGCGCGGCCCGAGGGCTATCGCAAGGCGGCGCGGCTGATGACGATGGCGGACCGCTTCGGGCTGCCGGTGATCACGCTCGTCGACACGCCGGGCGCCTTTCCGGGCGTCGACGCCGAGGCGCGCGGTCAGGCCGAGGCGATCGCGCGCTCGATCGAAACGAGCCTCATGCTGACCGTGCCGATCGTGGCGGTGATCGTCGGCGAGGGCGGATCGGGCGGCGCGGTGGCGCTGGCGACCGCCGACCGGGTGCTGATGCTCGAACATGCGGTCTATTCGGTGATCTCGCCCGAAGGCTGCGCGTCGATCCTGTGGCGCGATGCGGCGCGCGCCGCCGACGCCGCCGAGGCGATGAAGGTCGCCGCCGCCGACGCGCTCCAGCTCGGCGTCGTCGACCGATTGATCTACGAGCCCGTCGGCGGCGCGCACCGCGACCATGCGCTGACCTTCCGCCGTCTCGCCATCGCGCTCGAGGAGGAGCTGGCGGTGCTGACCGCGCTCAGCCGCGAGGAACGTCGCAGCGCCCGGCGCGAGAAGTTCGTGCGGATGGGAACGCTCTGACGCCACCTCGACCGGCGCGCCGCGCGGGTCTAGATTCGCTGGCGATGAAACTGCCCCCGCGCCCCCCTGCCGACACTTCTGCCGCGCTTGCCGCGCTGCGCACGCGCTTCGGCGACCGGATGTCGACGGCGGCGGCGATCCGCGCCGCGCACGGCCGCGGGGAGGGATTGCACGATCTGCTGCCCCCCGATGCGGTGGTGTTCGCGACGTCGACCGACGAGGTCGCGGCCGCCGTCGCGATCTGCGCCGCGCACCGGGTGCCGGTGATCCCCTTCGGCGTCGGCACGTCGCTGGAGGGTCATGTCCAGGCGATCCACGGCGGCGTCAGCCTCGATCTGTCGGGAATGGACCGCATCTTGTCGGTCAACGCCGCCGATCTCGATTGCCGCGTCGAGGCGGGCGTGACGCGGGAGGCGCTCAATGCGC
>JADCGM010000382.1 GCA_020249025.1 Alphaproteobacteria bacterium | reverse complement strand
GCGGAGCGGCGGCATGCGGAGCCCCATCCCCGTTCGAGCGTCTGCGGCGGCGGCCGCGGCTCTTGGCGGGATCCGTCGCGAAGGGGGCGAGTGGGCTCATAGCCCCGAAATATCGGCTCCCTTGGGAGTTCGCGCAACGATGGCATCGATTCCACTTGCCTTCAGCGCCCGGACCACCGTCTCCGCGGCCTGCGGCGTCGGCATTGGCCCGGCGAGCAGGCGGTTGGTATGCGGCGCCTTTTGAATGAAGGGTGCGAGACCTGCGAGCCGGGGATGGGCTTTCAGCCGCGCCCAGGCGCCGGCCAGGGCGGCGCGATTTCCGGAGGCGCCGAGCTGCACCCAGATCTGCGGCGCGGACCCGGGCTCGGCGGCGGCAGCCGGCAGGGGCGGGGGCGAAGCCGGTGTCGACGCCGCCGCCGCCGCCAGCAGCGCCGCCGGCAGCCGGCCGAGATGCGCGACCAGCGCCTTGTCGGGCCCGCCGAGATCGGGAACCCGGACGAGCAGGGCGGTCATCGTCTCGCGCTCGGCGGCGGGCAGGCCGGCAAGGATGGCGCTGGCCTCGCGCACGTCGCCGGTCAGCGCATAGACCATCGCCAGCGTCCGCCGGATGTCGGGCACGGTCTCCTTCGGGGCCTCCTCGATCTTGCCGAGCAGCTGCAGCGCGGCGGCGCGGTCCCCGGTGATCGCCAGCGACAGCGCGAAATGCTGGATGATGTCGGTGTCGGCGGGCGCGCTGCCGAGCGCATGGCTGAAGGCCAGCTGCGCATCCTGGGAGCGGCCGAGCAGATCGAGCGCCACCCCCTCCCAGCGCGCAACCGCGGCCAGCGGCGCTTTGCGATCCAGAGCGCGGGCGAGGACGGCGAGCGCCTCCTGCGGCTCCTGCCGCAGCACCAGCGCCGCGCCCATCCCGAGCAGGGGCAGCGGCTCGTCGCGGGCCTGTGTCGCCCACGCCGCGAAATAGCCGAAGGCGCGGACGCCGTCGCCGCGCTCCAGCGCCGCCGCGCCCGCCGCCCGCAGCGCATCCACGTTGCGCGGATCGCGCACCAGCGCCCGGTCGAACAACGCCAGCGCCTGATCGAGCTGGCCGCGCGCCGCCATGGTCTCGCCCATGCGGACGAGACGCGCGGGGTCGTCGATCGGCTGCGGCTTGGGCCGCCCCTGCGCCAGCGCCGGGGTGGCGATCAGCGCCGCCGCCAGCAGAGCAGGCAGCGCGCGCGCGAACATTAGCCGATCGCCCCGGCCGCCTTCAGCGCCGCGATCCGGCCCGCGTCGTAGCCGAGGCCGCCGAGCAGCGTGTCGGTGTCCGCGCCGGTCGCGGGCGGGACGCGGGGAGCGGCCGTCGCGGTCGCCGAATAGCGCGGCGCGGGCGCCGGCTGCACATGGCCGCCGACCTCGACGAAGGTGCCGCGCGCGACATTGTGCGGATGCGAGGGGGCCTCGCCCATCGACAGCACCGGCGCGAAGCAGACGTCGGTCGTCTCCATGATCGCGCACCATTCGTCGCGGGACTTGGTCTTGAACAGCGCCGTGAGCTTGGCCTTGAGCGGCCCCCAGGAATTGCGGTCCATCTGCGCATCGAAGTCGGGATCGGCGTCGAGGCCGGTGAGCTTTCTCAGCAGCGCATAGAACTGCGGCTCGATCGAGCCAATCGAGACATATTTGCCGTCGGCGCATTCATAGGTGTCGTAGAAGTGCGCGCCGGTATCGAGCATGTTGACGCCGCGCTCATCGGCCCAGATGCCCATGGCGCGGAAGCCCCAGATCATCGCCATCAGCGCCGCCGAACCGTCGGTCATCGCGCAGTCGATCACCTGGCCCTTGCCGGTGGTCTTCGCCGCGAGCATCGCCGAGACCATGCCGAAGGCGAGCATCATGCCGCCGCCACCGAAATCGCCGATCATGTTGATCGGCGGGGTCGGCTTCTCGCCGGCCCGGCCATAGGTGTGGAGCGCGCCCGATAGCGCGATGTAGTTGATGTCGTGGCCGGCAGCGGCGGCATAGGGCCCGGTCTGGCCCCAGCCGGTCATGCGGCCGTAGACGAGCTTGGGATTGTCGGCGAGCAGCATGTCGGGGCCGAGGCCGAGGCGTTCGGTGACGCCGGGGCGGAAACCCTCGATGAGGCCGTCGGCCGAACGGCAGAGATCGCGGATCACCGCCACGCCGTCCGCCGACTTCATGTCGACCGCGATCGACCGGCGCGAGCGCAGCAGCGGATCGCGCGGATTGACCCCGGCGCCGACCCGATCGACGCGGATCACCTCCGCGCCATGGTCGGCGAGCATCATGCCGCAGAACGGGCCGGGACCGATCCCGGCGAGTTCGACGATGCGGAGTCCGGCGAGGGGGCCGCTCATCGCGCGGCCTGTGTGAGATAAATAGTCATGGCGCGACAGAGATTAAGCCGCAACGGCGGGCTTGGCGAGTGGCGAGAATGAGGGGCTAGACGGCGAGGTCGAGCGTGACGCGCGTGCCGCGATGGGTGGGATCGACGGTGACGGGCGCATTCAGTGTCGACGCCATCGCGCGGACGATGCGCGAGCCGAGCCCGGTGCCCTTGGTTTCGCCGCCGAGCCCGACGCCGTCATCGGTGACTTCGAGCCGGAGTCCCTGCGCCTTATGCCGGCGCAGCGTCACCCGCACTTCGCCGGTCGAGCCCGGCGCATAGGCGTATTTGAAGGCGTTGGTGACGAGTTCCGTGACGATCACGCCGATCGGCACCGCCTTGTCGGTCGGCACGCGCACCGGTTCGAGATCGAGGCGAATCGACGCGCCGCGCCCGGCGGCGCGCATCGCCGTTTCCAGCTCCTCCGTCAGGCCGCGCAGATAGGCGTCGAGATCGACCGAGGCGACATCGGGGGAAGTATAGAGCCGCTGGTGGACCTGCGCGATCGCGGCGATCCGCGACTGCGTCTCCTCCAGCGCCTGCCGGGCCGCGCCGTCGGCGAGCGTGCGCGACTGCAGCGCGACAAGCGAGGAGACGAGTGCGAGGCTGTTGGCGACCCGGTGATTGACCTCGCGCAGCATCAGCTGCGCGCGGTCGTGGGCGATGCGCAGCGCATCCTCGGCGGCGCGGCGGGCGCGGTCGGTCTCGGCTGCCTCGATGGCCTGCTGGAGCGTCCGGCACAGCAGGTCGAAAAAGGCCTCGCCGGTGTCCTTGACGACATAGTCGACCGCGCCGGCCTTCAGCGCGGCGACGGCCACGCGCCCATCGTCGCCACCGGTCACGAACACGACCGGGGGCGCGCCGGGCACATGGCGCAGCGCCGCCAGAACCGCCATCCCGTCCTGCCCCGGCATGTAATTGTCGAGCGCGACGATGTCGTAGCCGCCACGCGCCGCGAGCCGCAGGCCCTCATCGCCGCTGTGGGCGATGTCGACCGCGAAGCCGTGACGGGTCAGCGCCTTCTGCGTCAGCCGCGCCAGCGCCTCGTCGTCGTCGATGTAGAGGACGCGGGCGTGCGCCGGATCGGCGGCGCAGATCGGCCGGGCGCTCACCGACCGGGCTCCGGCAGCTGCATCACCGACAGGAACAGCCCGAGCTGGCGGATCGCGTTAGCGAACTGCCCATAGTCGACGGGCTTGGTGATGTAGACGTTGGCGCCAAGGTCGTAGCAGCGCTGGATCTCGCGCTGATCGTCGGTCGTCGTCAGCACGATGACAGGCGCGCGCCGCAGATTCTCGTCGGCCTTGATCCGCTGGAGGATGTCGAGCCCGCTCATGTCGGGCAGGTTGAGATCGAGCAGGACGAGCAGCGGCCCATCGAGGCGCACCTCGGGTGCGAACAGATAGGCGAGCGCGGCGGTGCCGCTCTCGTGATGGACGATCGCGTTGCAGACGCCGGCGCGGCGGACGTTCTTCTCGATCAGCCGGGCGTGGCCGGCATCGTCCTCGATCATCACGATCTTGACGGGGACATGGTTCATGCAAGCAGGCTTTCGGAAGAGAGGCCGGGGCCGCGCAGCGGCAGCGTGACGGTGAAGCGGGCCCCGCCCCCCGGCGACGATTCGAGCGCGATCAGCCCGCCCAGGCGACGGACGAGCGCACGGACATGCGCAAGACCGATGCCCTCGCCCGGCCGGTCCTGAACCCCCGAGCGGCGGAAGAGGTCGAAGACCCGGCCGTGATCGCGCGGATCGATGCCGCGGCCGTTGTCGATGACGGCGATGTCCGCCCAGCCGCCGCGCACCACACCTTCGATCCGGATGCGCCCGGGCCGCGACGGATCGAGATATTTGACCGCATTGTCGAGCAGGTTGCCGAACACCTGTTCGAGCGCGAGCCGGTCGGAGACGACGACCGGGAGCGCGCCCACCTCCAGCACCGAGCCGCCGTCGTCGAGCTGATGCCGCAGCGTGTCGGCAATCGCGCCGATGAGCGCGCCGAGATCGAGCGGCTCGGGCGCGAGCACCCGCCGCCCCTCGCGCGACAGCTTGAGGATCGCGCCGATGAGCCGGTCCATCTTGCCGGTCGAGGCGCGGATGAAGCGCAGCGCCTCGGGCAGATCCTCGGCGAGTGCGGCGCGGATCTCCGAAGTGAGGAGATCGGGCTGCAAGCGCTCGACGTTGGCGAGGAGGCCTTCGGCAGCGGCGCGGGCATTCTCGAGCTCGGCGGTGAAACCGAGAATGTTGACGAGCGGCGTGCGCAGATCGTGGCTGACGATATAGGCGAAGCGCTGGATCTCGTCGTTGGCCGCCTCGAGATCGGCGCTGCGGGCGGCCAGCGCATCGCGGGTCCGGCGCTGCTCGTCGATATCGGTGCAGGTGCCCATCCAGCGCGTGATGCGGCCGCCCGCGTCACGGATCGCGACGGCGCGGCCGAGTACCCAGCGATAGGCGCCCGAGTGATGCCGCAGCCGGTACTCGATCTCGTAATTCTCGCCCGTCGCCAGGCTGCGCCGCCATGCGGCCCAGGCGCGCTCCTGATCGTCGGGATGAAACATGCCGTTCCAGCCCTCGCCGTCGGTCGAGCCGTCGGGAACGCCGGTGAACTCGTACCAGCGGCGGTTGTAGAAGTCGTGAAAGCCGTCGGGGCGTGTCGACCACACCATCTGCGGCATCGCCTCGGTGATGACGCGGAAGCGCGCCTCGCGATCGCGCAGTTCGGCCTCGACCCGGTGCTGGGCGGAGACGTCGCTGTTGGTGCCGCACCAGTGGGTGATACGGCCGCCCGCGTCGCGCACCGGGGCGATGCGGGTCAGAAAGGGGCGAAAAACGCCGTCCGCGCCGCGCAGCGGAAAGGTCATCTCGAACGGTTCGCCGCTGGCGATCGACTCGGTCCAGCGGGCGAGCACGTCGGGAAGGACGGCGGGATCGTGGATCGCCTGCCAGCCCCAGCCCTCCATCTCGGCCGGCGTCGTGCCGCTGTAGGCGTACCACGCGCGGTTGTACCAGAAGATGTAGCCGCTGGCGTCGGCGATCCAGGCGAGCGCAGGCAGATTGTCGAGCAGCAGCCGCAGCTGCGCCGCGTCCAGCGGCAGGCCGCTCGCCGGGGACGGCGCCTCGACGCACGCCGTGTTCGCTACCACTGTCATCGGCCGAAGCTGTTCCTGCGCGCCCGGCCCCCCGAGCCAGCGTTAGCGCGCGGCCGCGGCAGGAACAATCCGCAGCCCCGAAACGATGGGGCCGGACCCGAAACGGCCGGGGCGGAAACGACAGGGATGGGGGGCATGCCCCCGATCAACGCGGCTGCGGAACGATCGGTTCCCGCGGCTGGGCCGCCGCGCCGCGGTCAGTAGCCGAGCGTGATCTGGATGAACCCGAGCGAGCCGCGATCGGTCGCCCCCGGGAGCTTCTTCAGCTGCCAGCCATAATCGAGCCGCGCCGACAGGTTCACTCCGAGATTATAGGTCAGGATGAGGCCGGTCGAGGCGGTCGTCGTCCACTTGTCGGCACCCGCGAGCCGCTCCTCGTCTCCGACGCGCGCCCAGTCGAAAAAGGCGCCGAAGCGGAGGCGGTCGGCCATCGGGCCCGCCTCGCTGAACAGCGGGATCGACGGCGCCCAGAATTCCTGCGTCGCCTGCACCCCGCGCGAGCCGATCACGGCATTGGGGTCGTAGGCGCGGACGAAACCGGGGCCGGCCGCCGACAGCTGCTCGGAGGGCAGCAGATTGCCCGAGGCGATCTGCCAGTTGGCACGCAGCCGCGCCTCGAAGCCGCTCGGCCAGCGCACCGACGGCGCCAGGGTGAAGCGGTTGTAGATGTAGCTCGCCTCGGCGAAGGGCGTTCCCGACTGGGTCGGGCTCGGCTGGAAGGCGGTATCGGTATTGCGCCGGCCGATGCCGCCGGGGCTGAAGAAGGTCGAGTTGCCGACCGCCAGCGTCACGATCACACCCTCGCCCTCGTCGTCGGCGAGGCCGATGTCCTGAACCGTGCCGCCGATGCGCCAGGTGCGTGATCCGGAGTATTCGATCGCGCCCTGCTGGACGTCGGTGGAGGCGTTCGAGATCGCCGTGCCGCCGAACAGCAGGTTGTTGTTGGTGCGCTTGAAGTCGTGGCCGATCGACAGCTGCTGCTTGGCCTGGACGCCGCCCGGCAGCTGGACGCCGTAGCGTGTGGACAGCAGCCAGCTCTTGCCGGTCAGCCCGAAGAAGGGGCCGATGTTCGGCGACGACCGCTGATAGGTGCCGAAGAACAGCAGCTGATCGTGAAGGTCGAGAAAGCCGGTGTCGAGCGGCGCGACATAGGTGAAGCTGTGCGACTGGAAGGACACGTCCTTGCCCGCCGGCCGGTCTTCGAACAGGTCCTGGCTGGCGGTGTACTGGTAGCTGAACTGGTGGTCCCAGTCGAAGACGTTGCCCCAGTTGAAGCCCGCCGACCAGCGCTCGCGCTGGGTGTTGGGCGTGCCGGTGTTCTCGAAACCGCCATAGACGCGGAACGGCCGCCGCTCGGTCACCCGCATGGTGATGTCGGTGTAGGAAGCCTCGTCCGACTTGCGGTAGATGAGGTCGACCCGGCGGAAGGGATTGGCCGACAGCCAGTTGAGATCCTCGACAACGCGACGCTCGTCGATCCGGCTGTCGCGCGTCATCCGCAGGCCGCGGCGGATGTGCTTGGCATTGAAGTAGCGCGGCTTCTCGGTCAGGACGACCCGGCCCTGCGGAGTGACCTCGACGCCCCGGACGACCACGGTGTCGACCTTGAATTCGGTGACCACGAAGCGGACGATGCCGTCGGTCACATCCTGTTCGGGGACGCGCACGTCGACGAGAGGGCGACCCTGCATGCGATAGTAGCGCACGACCTGATAGGCGAAGCGATCGAGATCGGCGAGCGTCGCGGGCTTGCCGAGGATCTCGGCGGCGACGGCGCGGAAGTCGCGATCGCGAAGCGGATCGAGATCGATGCCCGGCTCGTCGGGCGCACGCGGCACCACGGTGACGCCCTCGCCGGCGCCGGCGTCACGCTTCTCGTCGAGATGGAACTTCGACGGCAGGAAGACGAGGCCGCGGACCATATTGACGGCGACCGGGGACTCGTCGGTCTCGGAAACCGCCGCCTCGTCGGCGGCCTCGATCTTCGGCGCCTCCTGCGCGGGCAGCTCCTTGGGAGCGCCCTGGCGGAAGTCCTGCGCCACGACCGCCCACGGCGACGCCAGCGTCCCCAGCGTGATCAGGATCGCGAACCGACGCAACATAACCCCTACTCCGCCCCGTCGCTATCGACCGACCGAGGGCTGGCGGGATGCGATCGTCGCGCGTCGCCGCTGCTCCTCGCGGTCATTCGCCGCCGTCTGCTCGTCCGTGGATCGAGCGATGACGTTGCTACCAGATCACGCGCACCGTTGTCACCGCTCTGGATTTCTGTGCTGCCGGCGCCGGCCACGGCCGTGCTCTCGGTCGGGGCGATTTCGATATAGACGCTGAAGCGGTTGCCCGAGTCCTTGCGGTCGAGGATCACGCCGGCCGCGCCGACGTCGCCCGTCGCGCCGGCGGCATCCGTGCCGCCCGTCCCTGCGCCGCCGGTCGGATCGGTGACGAGCGCCGAGATCGTGGCGTTCGCCCCCGGCCGGTCGAAGCCGGTCGCCGAGATGCTGGCGCCGCTGGTGCCAGGCGCGACCACGGGCTCGAAGGTCCGCGGCGCCTCGAGTACCGACAGGATGCCGGGGGTGACAGTCAGGGTGTAGTTCGCGAGCGATCCGGTCGCCGTGATCGGATAGGGCCCGACCGGCGAGGTGCTGTTGGCCGGACTGCTCAGCAGCAGGGCGGCGAGCAGCGCGGACGGGCTGTCGCCCGCCGCGACGCCAACCAGTGTCCCGCTGAACGGCGGGTTGGGCGCGCCGAAGAAGCGCGAGGCGTTGTTGATGGTGAGCGTCAGCGCCGCCGGCGTCACCGTGATCGAGCCAGCGCGGTTGCCCGTGGTCGCCAGCACATAGTTGGACGCCATCGACCCGGTCAGCGCCGCCACGCGCGCCGCATATACCCCGACCGGGGTGTTCGTCGCCAGCGCAACCGGCTGGCCGGCGTTGTTGCTGACCGCGACCGTGGTGCCGACCTGATCGTTGCCGACGACGCCGGTCAGGACAACGTTCGCGACCGTCGGCAGTATGCCATAGACGTTTGTCGTGTCGCCGATCGCCCAGGTGAGCGTCGCGGGCGTGATGCTGAGCGCGCCCGAGCTCGCCGGCACCTGGATGCGGTAGTTGCCGCCCGCCGAGAGCGTGCCGGCGTTGTAGGCGTAGCTGCCGACATTCTCGCCGGTGGCGCGCGATATCGAACCGGTCACCAGCGCAGCCGTGTCGGTGCGCTTGAAGCCCGTCAGCGTGAACGACGGGGTCGGATCGCTCGTGCCGTAAACCTTCGTCGCCGAGGCCACGCTGAGCGTCAGCACCGCCGGCTCGATGGTCAGGGTCGGCGTGCCGGCGAGGCGGACGACATAGTTCGGACCAGCGGCGACGGTGCCGCTATTGATTCCGTAAACCCCGACATTCTCGCCGCTCTGACGGCCGAGGCCGCCGGTCAGCAGCGACGGCGCGTCGCCAGCGACGAAGCCCGCGGCGGTGAAGGTCAGCGCCGGATCGTCGTCGCCATAGGTCTTGATGTGGCTCGCGGCCGTCAGCGTCAGCGTCGCCGGGGTGACCGTGATCGTGCCGGGCGTGTTGCCGCTGATCGACAGCGAATAGTTGCCGGCGTTGGCGCCGGTCAGGCCGGTCACGGTGGCCGTATAGGTGCCGACGCCGGTGTTGGTCGCCAGCGTGATCGGCTGGTTCGCGCCGTTGGTGATCGAGATCACCGGATTGACCACGTCGCTGCCCTGGACGCCGGTCAGCGTTACCGCGCCGACGGTCGGCAGGGTGCCGTAGACGTTGGTGGTGTTGGCGACCGCGAAGTTGATCAGTAGCCCGGCCGGGTTGATCGTGAACACGCCGGGCGTGAAGGCGACCGTGTAGTTCGCGTTGGCGGCGAGCGTTCCCTGGTTGATGGCGTATGTGCCAGCGTTCTCGCCCGCGACGCGGGTCAGGCCGCCGGTCAGCACCGAGGCCAGCGTATCGCTGTTCTTCAGGCCCGAGCCGGTGAAGGTCAGCGCCGGATCGGTCTGGCCGAACACCTTCGTCTTGTTGTCCGCGATCACCGTAAGCGTCGCCGGCGTCACCGTGATGGTGCCCGCGGTGCTGCCGCTATTGGTGATCGTGTAGTTGCCGGCGTTGGCGCCGGTGAGCGACGTCACCCGGGCGGTGTAAGTGCCGACCCCGGTGGTGGTCGCCAGCGTCACGGCCTGGTTGGAGGCGTTGGTCACCGTCACCACCGGATTGACGACGTCGGCGCCCTGGACGCCGGTCAGCGTCACCGCGCCGACGGTCGGCAGCGAGCCGTAGACGTTGGTGGTGTTGCCGATGGAGTAGGTCAGCGTCACCCCGGCCGGGTTGATGGTGAACACGCCCGGCGTGAAGGTGATGGCGTAGTTGCCGCCCGCCGTCAGGGTGCCCTGGTTGATGGCGTAGGTGCCGGCATTCTCGCCGGTGACGCGGGTCAGGGCGCCGGTCATCAGCGCCACGGTGTCGCCGCCGACGAAGCCCGTGGCGGTGTAGGTCAGCGCCGGATCGGTCTGGCCGAAGGTCTTCGACTTGTTGTCGGCCGCGACCGTCAGCGCCTTCTGGGTGATCGCGCCGATCGCGCCCGTCGCCGAGGTCGGCAGCGTGTAGTTCGACAGCAGCGCACCGCCCGTCGCGGTGAATTCGCCCGAGACGAGGCCCGAAACGGTCACGGTCTTGCCGGTGCCGACGTTGGCGGTGTCGTAGGTCGCCGCGGTCTTGCTGACGGTGGCGCCGTCGCCGCCGATGAAACCCGACAGGCTGTAGTTGGCGCTGCCGACGGTCGCGCTGGTGTTGGCGTCGTAGACCTTGGTGATCGAGCCGACGAGCACTGCGGTCAGCGCCTTCGGGTTGATCGTGCCGATGTTGCCGACGACGGTGCCGGTCGGCAGGTTGTAGTTGGCGAGGTTGGCGCCGGAGAGCGTGAAGTCGCCG
>JADCGM010000381.1 GCA_020249025.1 Alphaproteobacteria bacterium | reverse complement strand
CGTGGGCGGCGAGTTCGGCATCGCGGTCGGCGATCTGGCGGGCGATGTCGGCCATGCGTTCGAGCCGGCGGCGATCCAGTGCGCCGCCGCGCCACAGGAAACGGATGCGATCGAGGCGGCGTAGCGCCTCGGCCGCGTCAATCCGGCCGGCGGCCAGATCCGAATCGATGAGCGACAGCGCCGCCGCCATGCGTTCGGGCGCGGTGCCGGTCGCCATCGCGGCGCGGTCGAGCTTGTCGGCCTCGGCTGCGGCGCCCTTGGCGCGGGCCAGTTCGGCCAGCACGATCGCATCATTCGCCTGGCCGGCATCGAGCTTCTTCGCGAGCGGGACAGCATCGGGCGCGCGGCCGGCCGCGACGAGTGCCCGGACGACCGAGCGAATTGCCGCGCGCTGCTCGTCGCCCTTGCGATGGGCGATGGCGGGCTCGGCGCAGGGCCAGTCGATCGAAGCCGCCGCGCCGTCGCCGAGGGTGACGCGGGCGACGAGACGGGACAGGCAGGCCTCCGGCGCGGTCGCCAGCTCGGGCTCGGCCAGCACGAACAGCGCCTGATCGGCGCGTCCGGCGGCGAGCAGCGCCTGACCTTCGGCGAGCGCGAAGGCGGGACGGGCGGCGAAATCTGGCGAGTCCTCGCGGATCGTGCGGAGCACGGCGGCGGCCTCGTTGGCGCGGCCCTGGCCCATCCAGATGCGCGCGAGCTCCCAGCGCAGGATCGGCCGCTGCGCCTTGCTGGCGACGGCGATGTCCATGAGGACGGCCTTGTCGTCGTCGCGCTGGGCGGGGGCGGCGGCGGTCAGCGACAGCGCGAGCGCGGCCGCCGAGACAAACAGAAGGGTGCGGTTGGCCATATCAGCGCGGATCGAAGTTTTCGGGAACGGCGGGGGCGGGGGTGGCCGCCTCGGCGGGCGGAGACAGCAGGGCGACGACATCGACCCCCGTCGCGCGGACGGCCGCTGCGGCGGCCGCGCCGCCGATGAGGGCGCCCAGCACAAAGGCGATCGGCAGCGCGCGCTTGCCCGGCGACGCCGCAGCCGCTCCGTCGGCAGCGCCGGCGGCAGACGCGGCTGCGGGCGCGCCGACCGCCGGCGTCAGGGCCGGCGAGACGACTCGCAGCTTCGTCTGGGCGGGTCTCTGGTCGAAACTCATGCGCGCCTTCTGCCCGCGCACGAGTCAAGCGCGCGTAAATCCACGCGACTCAGCGATTCACGCGGCGGCAAGCGGCGGTGCGGCAGTCTCTGGCCATGCGCAGACGACTCATGCCCCTGCTTGTCGCCCCTCTGCTCATCGCCGCCGGCGAGAGCGGGAGCGGCGACGTCGCCATGATCGAGCTCGATCCGCTGATCGCGCCGGTCGTCGACAACGACCGGGTCACCGGCGTGCTTCAGGTCCGTGTGACCCTGATGCCCGGCGAGCCCGGCTTCGACGCCCGCATGCAGCCCCTGAAACCGCGGGTGATCGAGGCCTGCCTCGCCGCCGTGGTCGAGGAGGCCCGCGTCGGCGTCGATCTCGATCGCCCGGTCAACGCCACGCGGCTGGCGACACGCCTTCAGGGTGCAGTCGACGAGCTTCGCCTTGGCAAGGTCCGGGTTCTCGTCACCGAAGTCTCGACCCGCCGCGGCTGACGCTGCGGCGCGCTAGCGCGCGGCGGTCTGTACCGGCTGCGGAAGCGGCGGGGCCTTGGCCAGCGCCGCGGTCAGCTTCGCCGCCGGTTCGGCCGGCATCTGGGCGAGCAGCTGGGCGAGCGCGCGTTCCTTCATGCGCTGGGCGATCTGCACCTGAAGCGCGGGATCGAGCCCGGCCATCCGCTGCGCCGCATCGCGCGGCTTCATCGTCGAATAGACCTTGGCGAGCGAGCTCATCCGCTCGTCGGTCTTGACCTCGGCCTTGCCGGTTTCGGTCTGGAGCTGGGCGGCGACCTGGCGCAACGCGGCGCCGCGATCGGTCAGCCGCTTCTCGGTGGCGACGAGCAGCTTTTCCTTCATGTCGAGCGCACGCGCGCGCGCTTCGACGGCAGCGCGCTGGCGCGCCAGATCGTCCTCGATCGCTGTGCCGAGCCGGGTCGCAGCCGGCTTGGCCGGGGCTGTTGCCGCCGGGCGGGCGGCAGCCGGACCGGGTTTGGCCGCAGGCGCAGCCGTGGCGGCGGCGGCCGGCTTCGCACCGGACGCGCCAGGCTTGGCAGGCTGCGTCGCAGGCGCGGGTGCCGCGCCCAGCGTCAGCATCATCGCGACGGCGGCAAGCGCACGGCTCATCGCTCGGTCTCCCGGCCGAGGCGATCGACCCGGATCGCGACATGGTCGTTGGCGCGGCCGAGGCGGCCGGCGCCGACGCGCACGCCCGACACTTCAAGCGCCACCGGCGAGCCGGCGTGAAGCCGCAGCGGCAGCACCTGACCGGGCTCGAGCGGGGTGATCGCCGACAGCGGCACGCTGGCGCTCTCGATCACCGCCTCGACAGTCATCGGCAGCGCCGCGCCCTCGCGGCGGAGCGATTCCTCCCACTGCAGGTCGTGGCCGAACTTTTCGCCGATGAAGCGCTGGAGCAGACGGTCGCGGACCGGCTCCAGCGTCGCATGCGGCAGCACCACCCAGAAGCGGCCGCCGCGATCGTCGATCTGAACGCGGAGCTGCGCGACGCTGACGATGTTGGTGTCACGCGCGATGGTGGCGAAGCGCGGGCTGCTTTCCATGCGGTCGAGTTTGAAGGAGACCGGCGTCACCGGCGTGAACGCCGCGCCCAGCTCGGCGAGGATCACTTCCTTCATCTGCGAGACGAGGTTGACCTCGATCGTCGTGAAGGGCCGGCCGTCGATGCGCGACGCCGAGGCGCTGCGCCGCCCACCGAGCAGGCAGTCGACGATCGAGTAGATGAGGTTCGAATTGGAGGCGACGAGCGCGAAATTGTCCCACGCGTCGACCCGCGCGATGGCGAGAAGGCAGGGCAGCGGCAGATCGCCGATGAAGTCGCCGAAGCGCTGCGAGGCGACGCTTTCGAGAACGACTTCGGTGTTGTCGAGCGTGAAGTTGCGCAGCGCCGTCGACAGCGACCGGGTGAGCCGGTCGAAGACGACATCGAGCATCGGCAGCCGCTCGTGCGACGACGGCACCGCCTGGAGCAGCGCCTGGACGCCGCTCTCGGCGGCGACGGGCGGCGGCGCCTCGAAGCCGAACAGCTTGTCGATTTCGGACTGATCGAGCTCCGCGTCGGCGGCGGACTCGATCACGTCGCCCATGGCGACGTTGGTTCCGTCCATCATTGCAGCACCAGCTCCTGAATCAGGATGTCGCGCGGGCGCTCGGGCGCGGCGGCGCGTGTCACGCGCACCATCATCTCTTCCTTGAGACGATAGAGGCCGGTCGAGCCCGACACGTCTTCGGGACGGATGCCGTGGAGGAGGCCCTGGAAGGCGTCATTGATCGCCGGCATCTTCGTCTTCATCGCCTCGGCGGCCTCGGGGCTTTCGGCCTCGATGGTGACGCGGGCCTTCAGATAGCGCGTGCGGCCTTCCGCCGACGACAGGTTCACCACCATCGGTGGGACCTCGACATAGGCGGGCTCGCCCTCCGGCTTGGCCTTCGCCTCGGCTTCGGCATGGGCCTCGTCGCCGCCGGCACCGAACGCGAACCACGCGCCCGCGCCGCCGCCGCCGAGCAGAACGACGGCAAGGCCGGCGATCAGGACCAGCTTGCGCTTGGGCTTGGCGGCCGGGGCGGCGCCGGCTTCGGGCGTCTCGGGTGAAGGTGTGTCGCTCATCTCTCGGGATCCGTGTGAATTGCCCCCGTCCGCTAGGCACCGAGGCGTTAAATGCAGGTCAATCGGCGGCAGCCTTTGCCGCTGTCGGATCGCCCGATTTCACCACTTTCCGAGGGAAAAGGCGGTTGGCACGGCGCTTGCGAAACAGGGGCCGACCGCTTCCGGACCCCGGAGGCACCGCAATCGGAACCGGACCATGGATCTGCCGAACACCGTTCTCCTGTCCCAGTCGATGGCGCTCCGCCGCCAGCTCGACATCACGGCGAACAACCTCGCCAACGCCGACACGCCCGGCTTCCGCCGCGAGAGCCCGGTGTTCCGCGAGTTCATCCAGCGCGCGCCGGGCGTCGCCAGTTCGCG
>JADCGM010000380.1 GCA_020249025.1 Alphaproteobacteria bacterium | reverse complement strand
TCGCCCAGGCCAGCGCCATCCCCATCATCGGCGCGCCGAAGAAGGCGAAATCCTGCGGGATGACGTCCTTGACCGCGCCGAGCTTGACCTTCTCGCGTGCCATCGCGCCGCGCACGAACTCGATGCGCTCGACCGGATCGGCGATGTGGGTGCCGATCCGCGCCAGCACCGACGTCACCTGATTGCTGTTGTCGGTGTTGCCGACCTCGCGCAGGGAGACGGGGACGGCGGCGACCAGCGACTTTTCCGGCAGCTCACGGTGGCGCTCCAGATAGGCGCGCAGCGCCCCGCCCGAGATCGCCATGACGACGTCGTTGATCGTCGCGCCGAACGCCTTGCCGACCGCCTTGGCCTCGCCGACCGGGATCGAGCAGTGGCCGAGCGCGCGCTGCGCGCCGATGCGGGTGTTGAAGCGGGTGCGCGGCGCGGCCTGAAGGTCGTCGGCGCTCCAGCCCTGCCCCTGCGCGGTGAGCTTCAGCGTCTCGAACACCGCCTGCACTGCCGCCGGGGCTGACTGCAGCATGCGCAGGCCCTGCTGCATGAAGTGGCCATAGGCCGAGCCGATCATCTCGAACACGCCGGGCTCGCGCGTCTGGAGGCGCACGGTCGGGTGCGGCAGCGGCGGGCGCGGGGTCGGCTCGCTGTCCGACAGGATGTCCATAGCCATGATGCCGCCGCCGCCGTCGAGGCAGGCGTGGTGCATCTTGGTGTAGAGCGCGAAATGGCCGGTCTCGAGCCCCTCGATGACATGGAACTGCCAGAGCGGGCGCGAGCGGTCGAGCGGCTGGCTGTGCAGCCGTTCGACAAGCGCGCGCAGCTGCGCGGGCGTGCCGGGCTTGGGCAGCGCGGCGTGGCGGACGTGATAGTCGAAATCGACCTCGTCGGCGTTCACCCAATAGGGGTGGTCGATCGCGAACGGCGTCGGCGCAAGGCGGCGGTGGAAGGACGGGATCTCGTGGAGCCGCGCCGCGAGCTGCGCGCGATACTCCTCATAGGGGTTGCCCGAATGGCCGGGCGGCATCTCGCAGATCGACAGACCCGCGATGTGCATCGGCGTTTCAGGCGACTCCAGATACAGGAAGCTGGCGTCCAGCCCCGACAGCTTGTGCATGGCGATCCTCCCCGGTTTCGGCGGTTATTCCGCCTTTTCGGGGAGGCTAACACGGGACAGCGTGCTTGCCTAATGCGCCCGCGCGGGGTCCTTGTAGACGCAGCCGCGCACACCCGAGCGGTCGAACGGCGCCCATTCGCCTTCCGCCTGCGCCAGCCGGTCGGCGACCGCGTAGAGCACGGCGGCGTTGAAGCCCATGCCGACATGGCTGCTTTCGACCTCGATGTTTTCGATGCGGTCGCCGGGCTCGTTCTGGCAGGAGCGCCACGAAACGATGCCGTCGGTGCGGCTGTAGATCGAGGTGGTGGGCACCGGCGGCGGCTCCGACAGCGTCGTCGGGATCGGCGGCTGGTCGACAGGGTGGTCGTTGAAGAATTCATAGACGCGCCAGGCGTTGTTGGCGCGCGGGTCGCCCGCGAACGGGCTGCCCAGCGAGATCACCTGGCGGACGATGTCGGGGCGCAGCTTCGCCAGTTCGCGCGCGAAGACGCCGCCCAGCGACCAGCCGACGAGGCTGACCTTGCGGCCGCTCGCCGCGTGGATGCCGTCGAGCCGCGCCAGCAGCTTGTCGAGCGTGCCGCCGCGTAAGCCCAGGTTGCGGCCGAGTTCCCAGGCGTGGGTCTCGTAGCCGCGGCCGTCGAGGTAACGGCGCAGCGCCACCGTGCTGCCGTCGCTGGCGCCGAGCCCGGGCAGGACAAGCACGGGATGACCGTCGCCCTTGGGCGCGGTCGACAGCAGCGGCCGGGCAAACGCGAGCGCCCCGATCTCGAAGAGCGCCCGCCCTTCCGCCAGCAGGAGAAACGGTGACGGCGGACGGATCGCTTCGGCTTGCATGGGCTCGGGCCTCGCTCGTTTTGTTACCGGAGTGTTTCCGAAACGCACGGGGATGGCAAGCGGAGCCGGTTTGCGTTGCGGCGGCGGAGGCCTCACCCCACCCTTACCCGCCCCATCAAGGGTCGGGGGACGCAATGGGCGGGGCGAGATCGGCGGCCTCTGAACCAAGCCCCAACGTCAAAGCCCCCCGCCCCTTGATGGGGCGGGTAAGGGGGGGGTGAGGCCGGGCGTGGATCGCCCCCGGCCCCAGCCTAGCGATCCTCCGCGATCCGCCCGTAGAGCTCCGGTCGGCGGTCGCGGAAGAAGCCCCATTCGGCGCGCGTGCGCGTCGCCAGATCGAGGTCGAGCTCCTGCACGAGGATACCCGGCTCCTCGGTGCCCAGCTCGGCGACGATGTCGCCGAAGTGGTCAGTGATGAAGCTGTTGCCGTAGAAGCGCTGGCCTTCCTCAGTGCCGATGCGGTTGCAGGCGACGACGGGGACGATGTTCGACACCGAATGGCCCTGCATCGCGCGCACCCACATGCGGCGCGAGTCGAGGTTCGGCTCGTGCGGCTCGGAGCCGATCGCGGTCGGGTAGAACAGCACCTCCGCCCCCATCAGCATCATCGAGCGCGCGGTCTCGGGGTACCATTGGTCCCAGCAGATGCCGACGCCGATGCGGCCGTGCCTGGTGTCCCAGACCTTGAAGCCGGTGTTCCCCGGGCGGAAATACCACTTCTCCTCATAGCCGGGTCCGGCCGGGATGTGGCTCTTGCGATAGACGCCCATGACGTTGCCGCCATCGTCGATCATCGCCAGCGAATTATAGTGATGCGGCCCGTCCTTCTCGAAGAAGGAGGCCGGGATGTAGGTCTTCGTCTCGAGCGCGATCTCACGCATCGCCTGCACCGCCGGGTGCTTGTCGAGCGGCAGCGCGCGGGCGAAGAACTCGTTGCGCTCGTGGCGGCAGAAGTAGAAGCCCTCGAACAGTTCGGACGGCAGGATCACCTGCGCACCCTGCGCCGCCGCCTGGCGCACCGCCTTGGCGGTGTTGGCGATATCGGTGTCGCGGTCGTCGGTGAAGGCGATCTGGATCGCGCCGACGGTCATCTTGCCCATGGGTCGGGTCCCCTTCGTCTCAGGCCGGCTGCTGCTGGGTGATGCAGTGGAAGGAGCCGCCGCCGGTGAGGATGTGGTTGGCCGGCAGGCCGACCGCGGTCCGCCCCGGGAACAGCGCGCCGACCGCGGCCACCGCGGCGTCGTCATGGCGCGAGCCATAGGTGGGGACGACGACCGCCGTGTTCGAGATGTAGAAGTTCATGTAGCTCGCCGGGATCGGCTCGCCGTCCTCGTCGGGGACGAGACCCGGCGACGGGATCGTCACCACTTCGACCCCGAAGTCGCGCGCCCGCTCTAGCGCGTCGCGATAGACGTCGCGGTTGGGATCGTCGGCGTCGGCCGCCTCGGGCAGGCACAGCACGCCTTCGGCCACGAAGCGGGCGAGATTGTCGACATGACCGTCGGTATGGTCATTCAGCAGCCCGTCGCCGAGCCACAGCACCCGCTCCAGCCCGAGGTCGCGGCGAAGCTTGGCCTCCGCCTCGGCGCGGCTGATGCCGCGGTTGCGGTTGGGATTGAGCAGGCACTGTTCGGTGGTGACGACGAGGCCGGTGCCGTCGACGTCGATCGCGCCGCCCTCCAGCACCCAGTCGTGCCGCGCCAGCGACACGCCTGCCGCCGCGGCGACGAAGGGCGCGACGCCGTCGTCCCCTTCCAGCACATATTTCCCGCCCCAGCCGTTGAAGCGGAAGCCGGCGGCGGCCGCGCCCATCGGGCTCTGCATAAAGATCGGGCCGGTATCGCGCAGCCAGATATCGCCGAAGATGCGCAGGTGCAGGCCGATGCCGGCGTCGTCGCCGAATTCCGCGCGCGCCGCCGCCAGCGTAGCCTCGTTGGCGCAGAGCACCTCAACGCGCTCGCCGCGGCCGCCGTCGCGGATCGCGCGGATCAGGGCCGCCACCTCGGCGCGCGCCGGGTCCAGATCCTCCAGCCACAGCTCGGGATGCGACGGCCACGCGGTCCAGACCGCGGCGTGCGGCGTCCATTCGGCGGGGGCGCGGGCGGTCATCGGCGATGGGCTCCATTGAACTCGGCGCGCGTCTTTGGCAGGCGGGGGACCCGGCATCAAGGGTCGGCGACGCCATGTGCACGCTCTACAGCCATACCACCAATGTCGAGGCGATGCGGCGCTTGTTCGGCATCACCACGACCGCGCTGC
>JADCGM010000038.1 GCA_020249025.1 Alphaproteobacteria bacterium | reverse complement strand
GCGTTCCCGCCAACAGCGCCAACGCCAGCAGGAAGGCGAGGTGATCCGCTCCCGACAGCACATGCTCGAAGCCCAGCCGGATGAAGGCGGGGATGTCGCTCGGCGCCTCCGCCACCGGCCCGCCGACGGTCAGCGATCCGGTCGA
The DNA here is from genome assembly GCA_020249025.1 of Alphaproteobacteria bacterium. Classification (GTDB taxonomy): domain Bacteria; phylum Pseudomonadota; class Alphaproteobacteria; order Sphingomonadales; family Sphingomonadaceae; genus JADCGM01. Next base: position 4,450 of record JADCGM010000038.1, on the reverse strand, counting down.
GGCCGTGATCAGCGATTCATGGCGCCGCCCGTCCGCGCCGGACACCACCGCATAGTGGATGTGGTTCGGCGACACCTCGCGGAACGCGCCGATCGCCAGCGTCGCCTCCGTCGTCTCCAGCGGCCCCGCGCAGGTGAAGCGCAGCTCCACCCGCAACCGCCCGCCCTGGGGGGTCAGCGAGCGGGGCGGGGAGGGACTGCAGCCGCGGTCGCCCTGCGTCAGCGAGATGGTTTCCGCGACATGCCGCGCCAGCGCCGAGTTGATGTCGCCGCGGTCGGCGTCGCTCATCAGCTGTGTGGCGCGATAGGCCTCGACCTCATAGACGCCCGAGGCCTTCGGCCCCGCGATCGTCCAGGTCGAATAGCTTTCCGAGCGCGTATGCGCCGCCAGCGGTGCACCGAGCAGCAGCAGCACGCCCGCCAGTGCGCGCAGCAGGCGGATCACGGCGCCGCCTTGCGCACGCGCAGCTCGCGCCGCAGCCCGGCAAGATAAGCGTCGACCGCGCGTTCGTTCTCGACCCGCCGCCACGCCTCCTCAACATCGCCGCGCACGCGCTCGAAGTCGGCGCGCGCGCCCGGTTCGGCGCCCGCCAGCCGCACGATGTAGAGCCGTCCGTCGTCGCCCGCGGCGCCGGCGACCTCGCCAGGCTTCAGCGACTCCGCGATCCTGGCCACGGTCGGTCCGGCGACGCCGGCGATGCGTTCGCGCGGAATGGCCGCCGCGGGGAGGGGGAGGGGCGCGCCGCCTTCCGCGGCGGCCGCAGCGGTCAGCGCCGCGCCCTTACTCACCGCCGCCCCGATCCGCGTCATCGCGTCCATCCGGTAAGCCGGCAGCACCACGGCTTCGAGCTTCAGCGCCGGTTCGGCGCGGAACAGGTCAGGGCGGCTGTCATAGAAGGCGCGCAGCTCGGCGTCCGTCGGGGTCTTCGCCGCGCTCTCGGCCGCAGCGAACTGCAGCATCGCATCGACGATCGCCTTGCGCACGGCGAGATCGCTTTCGGGCAGCCCCAGCTGGATGCCGCGCTGGACGAGCGCCTCCTCGTCGATCAGCCGGTCGAGCACCCGCGCCCGCTCCTTGTCGTCGACCGGATTGCGCTTGTCCTGCGCGAGCGCCGCCATCGCCCGGTCGAGCGCCTCGGTCGTGACGACGCCGTCGCCCACCCGCGCGGCGACCCCGGCATCGTCGGACCCGGTTTTCAGCGGCCCGAGCGCGGTGACGATGGCCGCACCCAGCCCCAGCGCGGCGCCGGCCGCAAACAGTCGGCGCGCGAGGCTGCTATCCACGTCGCACGCGCGGCCAGTCGAGATAGATCGGCGAGGACCAGGCGCGCGGCTCGGCCGGGGCGCGGCACTCGGACGAGCCGCTGCGATAATCGCCGTAGCACAGCTTCACCTTCACGCACTTGCCCGAGGCGTCGCGCGTGCAGTTGAGCGGGTTGGCGTTGATCGTCGGCTCGGCCTCCTGGATGGCGCGGACGTAATAGATCGCGTCGCGCTTACCCGCCGAATAGCCCGGATCGCTGAAGCGGAAGCGGCAGCCGTCGGGCGAGGGCGTGCAGTTGTGGACGATGAACTTGTCCTCGATCAGTCCCTCGACCGGCTCGCCCGGCTTCGCCTGCGGGCGGATGCGGACAACCTCGATGCGCAGGATCTTCGAGCGCTCGTCGCTCGGGTTGAAGCACTCGCCCGAGCACAGCGACTTCAGGCGCTCCTTGTCCATGCCCTGCTTGTCGAAGTCCGGGCAGCCCGGCTTCTGCTTGAAGGCGCCGAGCGCCACGACCTCGAAGGTCGGGTTCTTCTCGCTTTCGACGATGCCGCCCATCGGCACGGCTTTGCCGCCGTCCTCGAGCTTGCGGAACCACAGCTGGATGCGTGGGCCGGAGGTCGCATAGACCTGCCGCCGCTGCATCGCATCCCAGATCGCGCCGCGGGTGCGGTCCTTGGCGTGAACCGCAGCGATGCCGCCGGTGAGGAAGAAGCTCGTCTGGCGCTCGAACTCGGTAAGCTGGAAGCCGCCCATCTCCATCAGCTTCGACTGCGGGATCTGGGTCGCGCGTGCCGACGGCTTCTCCTTGGCGACGTCGCCGAGCTGCGCGACCCGCGCCCGCTCGCTGATCGCGCCCGACGCTTCGGTGTTGCGGCGGCGATCGACCTGCTTGTAGCCGGTGCCCGCCCGCGCCCGGTGATTGTCCGACGAGCCGATGAAGCCCCAGCGGAAGCGCCCGGTCGGCTCGCCGTTGTCGAAGCGCCGGATGGCGAGGCCGTACTGGACGCTGTTCTTCGGGCGGTAGTTGAAGGCGGGCAGGAAGCAGTCGGTGCACTGGCCGGCGTCGAGCCAGTCCTCGGGCGCCTCGCCCTTCACCGCCAGATGCCCGGCGACGCCCATGTTGGCGGCGGCATTGCGGGCATAGGCGGCGCGGGCGTCGCAGTCCTTGCCGCCTTCGGCCTTGCAGCGCTGGGCGATGATCTCGCCCGCGCGCCAGCAGCTCGGCGTGTAGGTCGCGGTCGGCTTGGGGCAGATGCCGGTCGGGCCCTGCGACGTCACGGGCCCGGCGATGATGTCGTCCCAGCTGCGATATTCCTCGCTGTTGCCATGGCCCGAATAGATCTCGACGAGCGAGAAGCGCTCCGGCTTGTGGTTGGCGGCCAGCGATTTGTCCCAGCTCGTCCCCGGCGGCGTGTAGAAGCCCCAGGTCGAGCCGTGCGGAATGATCAGCGGATCGAGCTTCTGCTCGTCGAGCTTACGGATCAGCTCCTCGGGGGTCGCCGCCTCCTCATAGCAATCCGCTGGCAGCTTGTCGGAGCTCGTCTTCGCGTCGCAGCCCGGCCCCTCGCGCACCTTGCGCAGGAAGGTGTTGAAGTCGTTGTAGACGTCCGCATGCTCCATATCGAGCATCAGCACGCCGGGGCGGATGCCGATCGCCGTGCTGCGCAACGCCGTCGTCGCGACGCCGCCCGCAGAGATCGGCCGCGCCGAGATCGACGCGTCGGCGAGATCGCGGAAGATCACGTTCTTGTGGCCGTAATGCTCGTCGGGTGTGCGACCGACCTGGGTCCATTCGAAGCCCATGAAGCTGACGAGATCGCTGTTCGGCCCGTCGCCGCCGACCGCCTGGCACTGGCGCATGGTCTCCTTCGTCCGCGCCCAGCGCGCCGGGGTCGACGCCTCGGCGTGGTCGGTGATCGCCCAGAAGTCGAGAGCGGAGCAATAGCGCGCGAAATCGCAGGCATCGGCGACCGGGAACACGCCCGGCCCGCCGTTGATCGGCAGGGCCCACATGAAGGCGTCGGTCGAATAGCTGGTATGGACGTGAAGATCGCCGAACAGGATCCGCGTATCCTCGTCTTCGGGACGACCCTCCGCCGCCGTAGCCGTACGCGCCAGCACCACCGCATCCGGAAGCTTCGCGCCGTTGATCGTCCCGGCGCCCCGCTCCTCACCGAGATAGCCGGCGGCCATCGCCCACCACGCTGCGCCCAGCACGGCGATCAGAACCACGAGCACGACGCCCGTCCGAACGAGGATTCGCTTCATCGCACCCACCTGCTTCTGCCCCCAAAAGGGCGGGCTATGGCAGCGAAACGACCACAGGGGAGGGAAGGGGTCAACCTAGCGGTTGCAGGGGCTTAGGCCGTCTCTCTGGCCTTGGCGCCCTGCCAGAGCGCTTCCTTTGCCTCGAGGTCGAGCGAAGCGAAACCGTCTCCGCCGAGCGCCTCCATCGCCGCGAACCGCCGTTCGAACTTGGCGTTGGCGGCCCTTAGCGCGCTTTCCGGATCGACGCCGAGATGCCGCGCCCAGTTGACGACGGCAAACAGCAGATCGCCGATCTCCTCAGCCTGTGCGGCTGCATCGGGCGCGCCTTCGACCTCGGCCAGCTCCTCGCTGATCTTGGCCCGCGCGCCCGACGGATCCGGCCAGTCGAAGCCCACCCGCGCCGCGCGCTTTTGCAGCTTTTCCGCGCGCAGCAGGGCGGGCAGCCCCAGCGCCACGCCGTCGAGGGCATGCGCCCGCGGCTTTTCGGCCGCCTTCAACGCCTCCCAGGCCGTTGTCTGCGCCGCCGCATCCGCGACCTCGGTCTCGCCGAATACGTGCGGATGCCGGCGGATCATCTTCGCCGCGATATCCGTCAGCACATCGGTGAGTGTGAAATGCCCGGCCTCCGCCGCCATCTGGCTGTGATAGACGACCTGCAGCGCCAGATCGCCGAGCTCTTCGCGAAGCCCGTCCATATCGCCGCGCTCGATCGCGTCGGCGACTTCATAGGCTTCCTCGATCGTGTAGGGCGCGATCGACGCGAAATCCTGCTCTAGATCCCACGGGCAGCCGCCATCGGGCGCACGCAGCCGCGCCATCACCGCGGCCAGCGGACGGATATCGGGTTCGCGGTCGGCGCTCACTGCGGCAGTCCGGTGCCACCGACAGGCACGGTCGATTGGCGGAACCCCGCGGC
>JADCGM010000379.1 GCA_020249025.1 Alphaproteobacteria bacterium | reverse complement strand
GCGGCGACGGCCGCCGCGGCCATGAGCGCTGCGGCGATACGGACGGACAACGATGCCATTGTGCTGCTCCCCTGTTGCAACCCCTTGAGACTGCAACAGCTACGGGTGTGAAACAACATGGGATGCGTGGGGGGAGTTCTGGGGCGGGGCCGGCCGCACCGGCTCCGGAATACCCTCAAACGTCCGCCTGGCGCTCCAGCCAGTCGATCACTGTCTGCACCGGCTCGACGTCGGCGTATTTCAGCTGGAGGTCGGTGAGGTTGGCGAAGTGGTAGCTCTCGTGCTTGTCGGCGACGCATTCGATCGGGACGATGGTGCGGTAGCCGTGGCTGAGCGCATCGACCGCGGTGGCGCGCACGCAGCCTGAGGTGCTGCCGCCGGTCACGATCACCGTGTCGACCTTGTGCCAGACGAGCCAGGTCGCCAGCGGCGTCTCGTAAAAGGCCGAGGGCATGCGCTTGGTGTAGATCGCGTCGCGCGTCTCATCGATGACGCAGCGCGGGTCGAACTGGTGGCGCTCCGAGCCGACCGCGATGTTCTGGAGGCTGTCGGGCGTGTTGGTCCGCGTGCCCCAGACCCCGGCGTCCGCGCCGCCCGGCATGTAGCCGACGCGCGTCCACACCACCGGCATGCCCTTGCGTCGCGCCAGCGCCGAGATGGTGTTGACGTGCTCGATCTGGCGCGGGTCGGTCTCGTAGGCGGTCTTGAAGGCGTGGATGTCGGTGTAGGCGCGCTGGAAGTCGACGTTCACGATGGCGAGCTTCGACCCGAAGCCGAACTTGTTGCGCGCCGGATTGGCCATCACCTCCTCGAACAGCTGCTTGGCGGTCTTGCCGTCGCTCGCCATGCGGGTGCCGATGATGTCGCTCATGAATCGTCTCCGTAAGTGCGGCCCGCGGCCAGCAGCGCGGGCAGGTCCAGCCGGTCGTGAAGCGCGTCCCAGGCCATGACGGCGGGGCCGCCGCCGATATGCCCGTCGCGGGCGATCGTCTCAAGCAGCGCGGCCTCGGCCGCCGCCGCAGCGCGGGCCAGCGCGACGGGGAAGAGGACGACCCGGTAGCCCATCGCCCCGAGGTCGCGCGCGGTCAGCGGCGACGGCGCCCCGGCCTCGACCATGTTGACGACGAGCGGCCGCACCATCGCCAGCTCGCCCGCGATCCGCGCCAGCAGCGCCGCATCGAGCGGGGCCTCGACGAACAGCAGATCGGCGCCCGCCTCGGCATAGGCATGGGCGCGGGCGAGCGCGGCATCGACGCCCTCGACCGACAGCGCATCGGTCCGCGCCGAGATCAGAGTGTCGGCCGAGCGCCGGGCGGCGACCGCGGCGCGGACCTTGCCAGCCGCCTCGGCGAGCGGGATCACCGTCTTGCCCGCCATGTGGCCGCAGCGCTTGGGGAACCCCTGATCCTCGATCTGGATGGCGGCCGCGCCTGCCGCCTCCAGAGCGCGGACGCTGCGCTGGACGTTGGCGGCATTGCCGAAACCGGTGTCGGCGTCGGCGAGCAGCGGCACGGCGGCGGCGTCGGTGATGCGCTCGACCGCACGGGTTAGTTCGGTGAGCGTGACGAGGCCGATGTCGGGCTGGCCGAGCTGGGTCCACGACAGCCCCGCGCCCGACAGGAACAGCAGCTCGAACCCGGCCTGCGCCGCCAGCCGGGCGGCGAGCGCATCGGCCACGCCGGGCGCGGCGAGGGGCGGGCCGGACGCGAGGCGGGCGCGCAAACTCATCGCCTGGCGGACTCGCACTTCGATTGCGGCTTGTCGAGCCGAATTTGTCCGGACAAATATGGGCGCATGTTCGACACCCATGGCCGCATCAAGTGCGGGACGATCAACACGCCCCAGTTCGAAGCTTCGCTCCGCGATTATCGCGAGCGCCTCGAACTCGGCGTCGCCGAGGAGGGGCGCGTCTCGCCCGAACTGGCGACGCTGTGGGGCGCCCCCGCCAGCGCCGGCCAGCGCTATGCGCTGCTCGCCTCGTCGAGCGGGGCCGGCGGCTTCCTGCGACTCGTCGAGGGCAGCCCGGTGCCGTCCTACCGGCCGCTGCGCAGCTATGGCTGGGCGTCGTGGGAGATGACCTGCCTGAAGGTCTTCGAGCTCTATGACCGCATCGCCGGGCAAGGCTTCGACGTCATCGGCCCGCCCAAGCTCGTCCCCGGCTTCGACAACTTCATCCCGTTCCAGGTGACGGGCCGCGCCGGCGAGGTGCTGTATCTCAACGAGGTGCTCAACGGGTCGATGAGCGATCTCGATCTGCCCGACGCCGGGGCGACGGTCGACTTCATGTTCATCGCCATCCTCGCCGCCCCCGACCGCGCCGCGGCGGTGCGCTTCCATGTCGAGGCGCTCGGCTTCGAGGAGGGGCAGACCTATGTCATCCCCTATAGCGTCATCAATCAGGCGTTCGGGCTCGCCGACGACGTCACCACGGCGATGACGATGACGAAGGTCGGCCGCCTGCCGGGCGCCGAGGTCGACCAATATCCCGACGCGACCGTCGAGCGCCCCTGCGCGCCGGGCGAGCTGCCGCCGGGCAATGCGCTGCTGACATTCGTCGTCGACTCGCTCGATGCGGTGCGGGCGCCGTTCCTCGCCCCGCCCCGCGCCCTCGATGGGCCGATGTATGCCGGCCGCCGCGTCGCCTGCGTCCGCGGCGCGGCTGGCGAACTCATCGAACTCATCGAAAGGTCGCCGCGTTGATCACCCGCCACTTCGTCCGCGTCGGCGACCGTATCGTCCACTATCGCAAGGCCGGCTCGGGCCCGCCGGTGCTGTTCGTCCACCAGAGCCCGCGGTCGTCGGCGGAATATGTCCCGCTGATGGAGCGCTGGTCGGCGCACTTCACCTGCATCGCGCCCGACTCGCCCGGATTCGGCCAGTCGACGCCGCTCCCCGCCACCCCCGAGTGCGAGGATTTCGCCGACGCCACCGTCGCCTTCATGGACGCGATCGGGCTGAAGCAGACCGCGGCTTATGGCTTCCATTCGGGCGCGATCATCCTTGTCACCGCCGCCAAGCGCCATCCCGACCGCTTCGCCGCGCTCGCCGCCGGCGGCTACGGTGTCTGGACCGAGGCGGAGAAGGCGCTGTTCGCCGAGAAGTATCTGCCGCCCTTCCTGCCCACCTCCTACGGCGAGCATCTGACCTGGCTGTGGGGCCGCATCCTCGAACAGAGCTGGTTCTTCCCCTGGTTCGACGCCCGCCACGAGGCGCGGCTGCGCATGGCCAACAACGATCCCGCGGCAGTCGACCCCATCGTGCGCGAGATGCTCGACGCCGGCGACGCTTACCGCGCCGGTTACGGCGCGGTGATGCGTGCCAGCCGCGATGTGCCCGCCGCGGGCGAGCCGACCCCGCCGGTGCTCATCGCCGCCTATGACGGCGATCCGCTGCAGGCGCATATCGACCGGCTCGGCGCGCTGCCGCCCAACTGGCGGGCCGAGAAGGTGCGCACGCCCGCCGATCTCGAGGCGGTGGCGCTCGCCCATGTCAGGAGCGCCGCCCAGCCCGATTGCCCGCCCCTCGCGGAGATCGCCGACGCGGGCTTCGTCCATGTCGCCGCCGCCGGCTTCGACGGGCTCATCCACTGGAAGGGCAACCGCAGCGGCGGCCGATTCGTGATTCACGCCCCCGGCCGCTCGTGCGAGGCCTTCGCCGATCCGGACGCGCTCGGCATCGATCTGCCCGGCCATGGCCTGTCGGACGGCTGGGCCGGCACCCCGTCGGCCGACGCCTGGGCCGAGGTCGCGGCTGCGGCGCTGGGCGCGCTCGACGCCAAGCCCGGCATCGTCGTCGGCGAGGGCGCGTCGCTGCTGCTCGCGGCCAAGGTCGCGGCGCGGGCCGGCGTGTCCGCCGTCGGCGGCTTCGACGTGCATCTGCCGGTTGCGGCGGACGCGGCGCGCTGGGCGGCGGCCGAGCTTCCCGATCTGACGCCCGACCGCCACGCCGCCTATCTGCACCGGGCCTGGAACATGGTGCGCGCGCGCCACTTCTTCTGGCCGTGGTTCGAGGCCTCGGCCGCGCACGCCATTCCCTTCGATCCCGCCGATGCGACGCCGGAGAAGCTTGCCCGCGAGCATCGCGAGGCGCTGCGCGCCCGCTCCGGCCCGGCGCTGCTCGCAGTGCTGATGGCGCTCAACCGCGACGCCGTTCTCGCCGCCGCGCCGCCGGTGACGTGGCTGCGCATGGACGCCTGGGCGCGCGACCGTGCCGACGTCTGGACCCCGACCGTTCAAGTAGAGTGGAGAGATTGATGGGTATCCGTGAGGACATGCCGCTGCTGGCGCGCCACGAGGGCGTGTGGGACGGCGTCTACCGATATTACAATGCGGCCGGCGAGAAGGTCGACGAGCACAAGTCGCGCCTGTTCTGCCGCTTCCCGACCGAAGGCCCGCTTGCGGGCAGCTACCATCAGACCAATCACTACACCTGGGCCGACGGCCGCACCGAAGTGCGCGACTTCCCAGCCGAATACCGCGACAAGCGCGTCTGGTGGGACAACGACCTCATCAAGGGCTGGGCGGCCGAACTCGGCCTCGACGACAAGAACCGCTCCTGCGTCCTCTACTGGCAGCGCCAGGGCGACCCGTCGCTCTATCTCTACGAGATGATCCAGATCTCCGACGACGGCACCAAGCGCTGCCGCACCTGGCACTGGATCCGCGACGGCCAGCTCGAGACCCGCACCGCGATCGAGGAGACGCTGGTGACGAAGGACTGGCGCTCGCTGGAGGCCTAAGCCCCCTCCCCCGAATCGGGGGAGGGATGGGGTGGGGGTGTTTCGGAACGGAGCGCCACATCCGGGCCGCCCCCCACCCTGACCCTCCCCCGGTTCGGGGGAGGGAACTCGCCGCTAGTGCCGGAAGTGGCGCATCCCCGTGAACACCATCGCCAGCCCGCGCTCGTCGGCGGCGGCGATGACGTCGGCGTCGCGGATCGATCCGCCCGGCTGGATGATCGCGGTCGCCCCCGCCTCGGCGGCGGCGATGAGGCCGTCGGCGAAGGGGAAGAAGGCGTCGGACGCCACCACCGAGCCGCGCGTCTTCGGCTCCGCCCAGCCCGCGGCCTCGGCCGCATCGCGCGCCTTCAGCGCCGCGATCCGCGTCGAATCGAGCCGGCTCATCTGCCCCGCGCCGATGCCGGCCGTCACGCCGTCCTTGACATAGACGATGGCGTTCGACTTGACGTGCTTGGCGACCGTCCACGCAAAGCGCAGGTCGGCCAGCTCGGCCTCGGTCGGCGCACGCTTGGTCACGACCTTCAGCTCGCCGAGCCGCCCGTTGTCGCGCGACTGCACGAGATAGCCGCCGACGATCGACTTGATCGCCAGACCGGCGCGGGCCGGATCGGGCAGCTCGCCGGTGAGCAGCAGCCGCAGGTTCTTCTTGGCCGCGAAGATCGCGCGCGCCGCCTCGTCGGCGTCGGGGGCGACGACGACCTCCGTAAAGATCGACGTGATCGCCTGCGCGGTCTCGGCATCGAGCGGGCGGTTGACCGCGATGATGCCGCCGAAGGCCGACACCGGATCGCAGGCCAGCGCCTTCGCATAGGCGTCGGCGAGCGTCGCGCCGGTGGCGACGCCGCACGGATTGGCGTGCTTGATGATGGCGCAGGCGGCGGGGCCGTCGCGGAACTCGGCGATCAGCTCGAGCGCGCCGTCGGCGTCGTTGAGGTTGTTGTAGCTCAGCTCCTTGCCCTGAAGCTGGGTCGCCTGGCCGATGCCCTTCGCGTGCGGGCCGGCCGGGCGATAGAAGGCGGCGGCCTGATGCGGGTTCTCGCCGTAGCGCAGCTCCATCGCGCGCGCGCCGACGAGCGGCAGCGTCTCGGGGAACATCTGGCCCTGATCGGCGAAGCCGAACCAGCTGGCGATCATCGAATCATAGGTCGCGGTATGCGCGAACGCCTTGGCGGCGAGCCGCTTGCGCAACGCCAGCGACGTCGAGCCGTCCGCATCCATTTCGGCGATGACGGCCCCGTAGTCGGCGACGTCGGTGACGATCGCGACGAAGCCATGATTCTTCGCGGCCGACCGCACCATCGACGGACCGCCGATGTCGATGTTCTCGATGATCTCGTCGCGCGCCGCGCCCTTCGCGACGGTCTGCGCAAAGGGGTAGAGATTGACGACGACGAGATCGATCGCGCCGATGCCGTGCTCGGTCATCGCCGCGGCATGTTCGGGGTGGTCGCGCAGCGCCAGCAGCCCGCCGTGGATCATCGGGTGCAGCGTCTTCACCCGGCCATCCATCATCTCGGGGAAGCCGGTGTGCTCAGAGACGTCCTTGACGCTGTGCCCGAGCTCGCGGAGATGCTTCGCGGTCCCGCCCGTCGACAGGATCTCGACCCCGTGCCGCGTCAGCGCTGCCGCGAGATCGGCAAGGCCGGTCTTGTCGGAAACCGAGATCAGCGCGCGGGTGACCTTGACCGCGTCGGGCATGGGCGAATTCTCCGGCTGTGCGAAACGCGGACGCCTTCGGGGGAATGGCGCGCTTTTGCAAGTGCAATTCCCCGTCTCCCCGCGTCTGGGAGAGGGGCGGCGATCAGCGCGCCCGCCGCAGCGACCAGGCGATGCTGGCGCCGTCCGCCCCCGTCTCGCCGCTCAGCACCAGCTGCTGGGTGCGGGCCATCGTTCCGTTGGGCTGGATAACGATGCTGTCGTCGATCGCGAAGGCGCCGCCGCGGCCGCGGAACTGCCACAGCGAGCCGCCCGGTAGCTGGAGCAGCGCGCCCTGCCCGTCGGCGGTCGGGGCGATGTCGATGCCGGGCGCAAGGTGGAAGCGCAGGTCGAAGCGGTGCCCGGCGCTCTTGCGCTTCGATCCGCTCTTGGCCGGCCGCAGCGCATCCTCACCGCGGAAATCGGACCCGTCCGCCGACAGATAGAGCCGCCGCACATGGAGCAGCCCGGTCTTGCGCGCATAGCCGTCGTGGCTGGCCTCGACCCAGGCGCCCTCCTCGCTTTCCTGCCGGCTGACGATCACCTCCTCGACCCCGCGCCCGAGCGCGCCGTCCTCGCGGATCTTCGTCGAATTGGTGTCGTCGACGATGAGCGTCGAATGCGCCGCGGTGGTGCGCAGGAGGTCGGTGAGCTGGCCGGGCAGAGGCGTTATCAGCCCGCGCCCGCCGCCGCAGTTGACGACGATGCGCTGCGCCCCATCGGACATCTCGAACGCCAGCGTCCCGGCATGGGCGCAGTCGCTGACCCGCGCGATCGGCGGCGGACCGGCATCGACGATGATCGTCGTCCGGCCGGCCGACAGCCGCTGCACGCCCGACCAGCGGCCGTTCTTCGTCGCCCGCTCCATCGCGCCCGATGCGGCGATGGCGCGCTCGGCGCGCGGCCCGAGCCCGGCGACGCCGCCGTGCATCGCGGTCAGCTGACCGTCACCCAGCTGCAGCGCCTTCAGCCCCGCGACCGCGCGCGGGATCGCCGCCGACAGCGCGTCCGACGGGCGGACGCCGCGCTTGGCGTAGACCGCATTGAGCGTCAGCAGCAGTTCGAGCAGCTCGACCGCATCGACCGGCGAGCGGCTGACGACGCCGCCGTCGGGAAGCAGCGTCATGTCGAGCGTGCGCTGGAGCAGTCCCTCCGCCTTCGCCTGTCGCGCCTCGCCGCCCGGCAGCAGTAGCCCGGCGGCGAGAAGCCCGGCGATGGCACGCAGCCGCGGCAGGCCGTCGCCGCTCTTGTCGTGCGCGCGGTCGAGGTGCCGCGCCGCGCGCGCCAGATGGTTGAGCACAGCCGAGCGGTGGACGAGATCGTCGGACGCCAGGATCCAGGGCGCATGGCAGCACCACATGACGATGCGCGTGCCGGTAAGATCGGCGCGCCACGCCGCCGGCTCGAACTCGGCGAAGGCGTCCAGCCAGGCGCGGGTCAGCTTTTCGGCGAGCCGCGCGCCGACGCTGCGGTCGACTGCGGTGGCGAGGTCGCGCAGCATCCCGAAGCCATGGCCCCAGTCGCGCCAGGCGGCCGGCGCGGTCGCCAGCTCGGCGGCGAAATCGCGCATCGACGCGCTGTGCCCGGCGTGAACGAGCATGCCGTCGCGCGCCAGAGCCTCGCCCGCCGTCTTGTCGCCCTCGACCGGATCGACGGGCGCGGCGAGCAGCTTCAGCGGAAACTGGCCCTTCAGCCGCATGCGGTGGAGCGGCGAGCCCTCCTGCAGCCGGTGCAGCGCATGGCTGAAGCGTTCGGACAGCGACAGCCCCTTGTCGCCCCCTTCGCGCGACAGCCGCGCGTCGCTGGCGTCGGCGGCGATGCGGCGGCCGGCCGGGGAAATTTCGTCGGGCTCGCTCACGCCCCGCCCCGCAGCGCGGCGATGTTGGCGGCATAGGCCTCGGAGCCGCCGCGGAAGGTCGCGGTTCCGGCGACGAGAACGTCGGCGCCCGCCGCGATTACGCGCGGCGCGGTCGTCCGGTCGATGCCGCCGTCGACCTGGAGATCGATGGTCTTGCCGGTCTTGTCGATGGACTTGCGCAGAGCCTCGATCTTGCGGAGCTGGGACTCGATGAAGCTCTGGCCGCCGAAGCCCGGATTGACGCTCATCACGAGGACGAGATCGACCTCCTCCAGCACATAGTCGAGCATCTTCGCCGGGGTTGCCGGATTGAGCGACACGCCCGCCTTCTTGCCGAGCGCCTTGATGCGCTGCAGCGTGCGGTGAAGGTGCGGCCCGGCCTCGGCGTGGACGGTGATGATGTCCGACCCGGCCTCGGCGAAGGCGTCGAGGAAGGGATCGACCGGCGCGATCATCAGATGCACGTCGAAGACCTTCGCCGAATGCTGGCGCAGCGCCTTCACCACCATCGGGCCGATGGTCAGGTTGGGGACGAAATGCCCGTCCATCACATCGACATGGATGTAGTCCGCGCCCGCGGCGTCGATGGCGCGGACCTCCTCGCCCAGCCGCGCGAAATCGGCAGAAAGGATCGACGGCGCGATACGGACGGGCTGCTGCGGCATGGCCTCGTTTAGCAGGGGCCAAGACTCGCCGTCCAGACGCTCCCCGGCGGCCTGCCGCGGCTTATTCGACGACTGTCCCGACCGGGGCCAGCAGCACGCCGCGCGCCTCGAGCCCGGCGGCCCAGGCGTTGATCGCCGTCACCGTGCCCGGAAGCGGCCGGGCGATGCCGACAGCCGTGCCGTTGAGCTTCGCCGCCTGCTCCAGTTCGGCGAGATTGGCGGCGATGCTGCCGCCTTCATCGAGGAAGCGGGCGTTGAGCGCGGCCTTCACGCCCGCCGCCCGGGCCGTCTCCAGCCCGACCGTCTTGGGTGACACCCGCGCATCGACGAAGGCGAGCCCGCGCTGTTTCAGCGCCGCCATCACCGGCGTCAGCGCCGCCCCGTTCTCGGTGAAGGCCGATCCCATCATGCCGGTGATGCCCGCGGCGGGGCCGATGCGGGCCAGCGCCCAATCGAGCCGCCGCACATTCTCCGCCCCGGCCTCGCCGACGAGCAGCGTGTTCTCGCCCGGCGATACCTTCGGCCAGCTCTTGGGCTGCATCGGCACCCCGACCCAGACTTCGCGCCCGCCGGCGCGCGCCGCCGCCGCCAGCGCCTTCGACGCATCGGCATAGGGCGACATCGCCGCGCCGACCTCGGCGGGCAGCGCGGTAAGCGCCGCGCGCGACGCGGCCGCATCCGCGCCGACGTCTGTGAGCAGGATCGCGACGCGGGGTCCGGTGAAGTCGGGTCGGAAGGGCACTGGCGCAGCCGGCTCGGGGATGGATGCCTCGGCGGCCGGTGCGGGGGCCGCTTCGGGCGCTGCCGCTGCGGTCACGATCGCCGCTGCTGCCGGCTCCACTGCGGCGGGCGCGCTCGCCTCGGCCGCCGCGAACGGCTCCAGCACGCGCACGAAGCCGAAGGTCAGCGCCGCGAACGCCGCCGCGCCCGCCAGCACCACCCCCAGCCGCCGCGCCCGACCGACCCCGTCCGCCATCCACCCTCCGGAAATTCCGCAGCCAGCTTAGTCGCCCGCGCCCCCGCCGCCAATGGCGGCTCCACCGTCCGCTCACTCAAAAAAACCGTCATTCCAGCGAAAGCTGGAACCCAGCCCATCAGCGCGTCCTCTGGCGGGAGGCGGTCTACAACGGCTGGGTTCCAGCTTTCGCTGGAATGACGGAGTTTGGAGAGGTTCTACCTCCACGGGCGCGCGTGCAGAGCCGCAGATTGGCGGCCAGAGGGTCTGTAAGCCGGGTTCTGTCCGGCGGGTCGCCCCGCCTGGACGGTCATTCCTCTAGGACGGCTGTCGCCAGCCGCCTCCAGCAACCTACCCGGATGGCGAGCCGGATCGGGCCCATGCGCCATCCCTATTCGGTCTTGCTCCCGGCGGGGTTTGCCATGCCGCTTCCGTTACCGGTCGCGCGGTGCGCTCTTACCGCACCCTTTCACCCTTGCCCTCGGGCCGGAGCCGTTGGGCGGTCTGCTCTCTGTGGCACTGTCCCTGGGGTCACCCCCGCCGGGCGTTACCCGGCGCCGTCGATCCGTGGAGCCCGGACTTTCCTCCCCGCCACCCTTTCGGGATTCGGCGCGGCGACCGTCCGACCCTCTGGCCGGTGACGCTTATACGCGGTGGATCAGGCGTCGTCGACCTCGGGCTGGCCGTTGTCGATGAGCAGGCGCAGCAGCACCGCGCGGGTCTCGCCGTCGATGACGCCGTCGACGCGCGACGGGCGGAAGTGGCGCTGGAAGGCGCGGATCGCCGCCACGCCGTCGGTCACGTCATAGCCGAAGCGTTCGAGCGCCATCAGCGTGCCCGCATCCGTCCAGTGCGGATCGGCGAGCGCCTTGACCGGGCCGAGCGCCAGTCCGTGCCGCGCCAGCAGCGCCCAGTCGAACAGCTCGCCCGGGTCCTCCTTGCGGGTCGGGGCGATGTCGCTGTGGCCGACGACGTCGATGGGCTTGATGCCGTGACGCTCGACGATGTCCTTCACCAGCCGCAGCACACTCGCCATCTGCACGTCGGGGAAGGGGCGGTAGCCCCATTCATGGCCCGGATTGACGATCTCGATGCCGACCGAGTCGGCGTTGACGTCGCGGCGGCCGCGCCACCAGCTCCGCCCGGCGTGCCAGGCGCGTTTCTCCTCCGGCACCAGCCGCAGGATCGCGCCGTCCTCCATGACGAGATAGTGCGAGCTGACCTTGCTCTCGGGCGTCGTCAGCGTCTTCAGCGCGCCCTCGCCGGTCGGCATGCCGGTATAGTGGAGGACGAGGATGGTGACGGGCGTGCCGTTCCGCTCGTCGAAATTGGGGGAGGGGATCTCGGTCGCCTCGATCATGCCGGTTTCGCCTCGCGCGCCTGCGCCGTCCGGATGGTGATGATGGCCACGCCCACGAGCGCCACGACTCCCCCTGCCACAAGCTGCGGCGACACCGGATTGCCGAGCACCGCCACCGCGATGATGGCCGAGAGCAGCGGCGTCGGCAATGTCAGCGGCGACAGCGTGCTCACTGGATAGCGCTGGAGCAGCCACGACATGCCGACATGGCCGACGATCGAGGCGCCGATCGCCGAATAGGCGAGCCAGCCGAAGGTCGACAGCGGCACGTCCGCGACGCCCGCAATCTCGCCAGGTTCGAAGATCGCTGACGCGCCCGCGAGCAGCGGGATCGACACCACCGCGAGCCAGGCGTGGATGGTGAGCGCCGAAACGCCCTTGAGGTTGCGGAACAGCAGCGAACTCACCGCCCAGCAGAAGGAGGCGGCGACCGTCAGCAGCAGCGCGATGCGCTCGTCGAAGACATGCGGGTCGAAGCTGAGGATGCCGACGCCTGCGAAGGCCAGCAGGATGCCGAAGATGCGCGGCCAGTGGATGCGCTCCTTCAGCACGATGACCGCGAGGATGAGGCTGAACGGCACGCCGAGCTGCCCCGCGATGGCGAGCGAGGCGACATTGTCGGCGAGCGCGAAGGACAGGCCGGCCAATCCGAAACTCATCGCCCCCCCGATGATGCCAGCCGCCAGGATCAGCGTCATCTTGCCCGGCAGCCATTTCAGCCATGGCAGGCAGATCACCAGCACGAAGATATAGCGGACACAGACCGACGCCAGCGCCCCCATCTCCATGACCGAATACTTCACCGCCACGATATTGAACGCCCAGATGACGTCGATCAGCAGTATGAAGGCGAGATGCTGGGGCTTCATGCCGGGCGGGCGCGCATGATCGCGGCATAGGCGGCGTTGATCGCGGCCATGCGGTCCTCGGCGACGCGGATGAACTCGGGCGGGGTGCCGTCTGCCATGTGGCGGTCGGGGTGATATTGCTTCACGAGATCGCGGTAGGCGGCGCGCACCTCGGCGTGGTCGGCGCCCGGGCGCAGCCCGAGCACGACATAGGGATCGTCGGCCGACGGCGCGATGTAGCGGGCGCGGATGCCGGCATAGCGCTGTGGCGAGAAGCCGAAGCGTGCCGCGACCTCGTCGAGATAGGCGAGCTCGTCGGGATGGACCCCGTCGGTCACCGCGATGAGCAGCAGCGCCTCGAGCAGATCCTCGAGCACCGGCGATCCTTCGCCGAGCAGCGTCGCTGCCTGCGCCGCATAGGCTTCGAACCCGGCGGTCGAGGACTGCGCGAACCGGTAGAAGCGCGCGGCGTTGTCCTGCTCGTGCTCGGGAACGTTGAACAGGCGCTGGAAGGTCGCGAACTCGGCGTCCGAGGCATAGCCGTCGGCGCGCGCCATCTTGGCGGCGAGCGCGATGGCGGCGATGGTGAAGGCGACCTGCCGGCGCATCGTCGCCCGGTCGGTGACCGCGATCGCGCCGGCGCTGATCGTCTCCCGCGCCCGCCGCCACAAGGCCCCGAGCGGTCCGGTCAGCGCCAGTCCGCCCGCCCCCGTCAGCAACATCTGCCAGATCGACACGGCGGCGTTCCTATCGTCAGTCGGGGGCTGTCTAGGCGATAAGGGCCTATTAAGTCAGCCT
>JADCGM010000378.1 GCA_020249025.1 Alphaproteobacteria bacterium | reverse complement strand
TGGGCGTCGCGGCTGACGCAGGCGGCGGCGCTGGCAGTGCTTGTCGCGGCGACACCTGACGCGGGCGTCGAGGCGTCGCTGACGATTGCGGGGGTGATGGCGGGGGTGGCGGCGGTCACGATGGTGGCGATCCGGGCGGTACCCGCCACGGCTCGTCGCGCCTAGTTCCCTTCCGGTCCTGACAAGGCCCGCTGGGCGGTTGCCAGCCGCGGCCGCGGCTGCCTAGCGTCCCCTCGCCTGCTGTCGGGAAACGACGCGACCGCGGGCGGGTTTTGGTTGCGTATCCGGAGTTTTATCCAAATGAACAGAGTGCTTTATGCGCTCGCGGCAGTGGCTGCGGGCGTCGGGTCCGCGCATGCCGCGACGCTGACGGTCGGGACCGGCCGGACCTATTCGACCCTCGCGGCCGCGGCGGCCGCGGCCCGCGCGGGCGACACCGTGATCGTCTACCCGGGGACCTATGCGGGGGCGACATGGGCGGCGAGCGGCGTCACGATCATGCGTGCAGCGGGCACGGCGGCAGGGTCCGTCGTCGTCACCGGCAAGGCGGTCAGCGACAAGGGGCTGTTCGTCGTTCGCGGGTCGAATGTGACCATCGACGGCCTCAGCTTTCGCGGCGCGCGCTCTTCCTCGGGCAATGGCGCGGGGATCCGCCAGGATGGCCAGAACCTGACCGTGCGCAACAGCCGCTTCTACGACAACGAGATGGGCATCCTGTCGACGCCGTGGGTGCCGGCGAAGGGCGGCAGCCTGACGGTCAGCAACAGTCAGTTCGATTACACCAAGGCACGACTGTCGGGACGGATCGGGCATGCGATCTACGGCAACGACCTCGACATGCTGACGGTGACGGGCTCGCGCTTCACGCGCGGCTTCACCGGCCATTACATCAAGTCGCGCGCCAAGGCCTCAACGCTCACGGGCAACACCATCGATGACACCTATGGCACGGCGAGCTACCTCATCGATATCGCCGAGGGCGGTAAGGCGACGATCAGCGGCAACACGCTGATCAAGGGCGCTAAGGCCAGCAACTGCTGCATCGCGATCGCTTACGGCTTCGAGATGGCCAAGGGTGGCAGCTTCGTGAACCCGGCGGGTGCGGTGCTGATCGCCGACAACCGTTTCACCAGCGAGCGCGCGTCGACGGTCTATTTCACGGCCAACAAGTCGTCGCCGGTCAACAAGGTGACGCTGTCTGGCAACAGCCTGACGGCGAGCGCGGGCAAGGTGGTGCCGCTGTACGGTGCGGGATCGGTGACAGCGCCGACGACACTGGCGACGACCGCCACCTACAGCGCGATGGCGCTCGATGCGGTGACGCCGCTCGCCGCCTCCTTCGACGGCTATGCCGGCACGCGCATGGCCATGGCCGCGCAGGCGCCGCTAGCGATCGCAGCGGAGGACGCGGCGGTGCCGGAGCCGGCGGCGCTGACGCTCCTCGGCCTCGGGCTGGCGGGCGTCGCGCTGCGGCGGCGGCGGGCAGCCTAGGTAGCTATTCCGCAGCCTCGTCGAGGCCGGCGGGCGGCATGTTGTGGCCGAGCAGGCGCAGCACGTCGGCCGCCGCCTCGACCACATTGGTGCCGGGTCCGTAGATCCCGACCACGCCGGCGTCGCGCAGGAACTGATAGTCCTGCGGCGGGATCACGCCGCCCGCGATCACCTTGATGTCGGGCCGACCTGCGGCGCGCAGCAGGCGGATCAGCTCGGGGATCAGCGTCTTGTGGCCCGCCGCGAGCGACGAGGCGCCGACCGCATCGACATCGCATTCGAGCGCGAGCGCGCAGGCCTCCTCGGGCGTCTGGAACAGCGGGCCTGAGATCGTCTCGAAGCCCATGTCGGCAAAGGCCGAAGCGATGACGTTGGCACCGCGGTCATGGCCGTCCTGGCCCATCTTGGCGACGAGGAGGCGCGGCTTGCGCCCCAGCCGCCGGCCGACCGCCTCGACGCCCTCGACGACGATGGCGTAGCGCGCGTCGCTGGCATAGGCCGCGCCGTAGACGCCCTTCACCGGGGTCGGGGTGGTGCCATAACGGCCGAAGGCAGCCTCCATCGCATCCGAGATCTCGCCGAGCGTAGCACGCGCCCGGGCCGCCTCGACGGCGAGCGCCAGCAGGTTGGCCGAGCCCTTCGCGCCCTCGGTCAGCGCGCTCAGCGCGGCCTGGCACGCAGCCTCATCGCGGCCCGCCTTGACCGCGCGGATGCGCGCGATCTGCGCGTCGCGGACCTTGGCGTTGTCGACCTCGAGCGTCTCCAGCAAGTCCTCGCTCGCGAGCCGGTACTTGTTGACGCCGACGATGACGTCCTCGCCGCGGTCGATCCGCGCCTGCTTGGCCGCCGCCGCCTCCTCGATGAGGCGCTTGGGCATGCCCGACGCCACCGCCTTGGTCATTCCGCCGAGCGCATCGACCTCCCCGATCAGCGCCCAAGCGCGATCGACCAGCTCTGCGGTCAGCGCCTCGACATAATGCGAGCCGCCCAGAGGATCGACGACCTTGGTGATCCCGGTCTCCTCGGCCAGCACGATCTGGGTGTTGCGGGCGATGCGGGCCGAGAAATCGGTCGGCAGCGCGATCGCCTCGTCGAGTGCGTTGGTGTGGAGCGACTGGGTGCCGCCGAGCACGGCGGCGAGCGCCTCGATCGTGGTACGGATGACGTTGTTGTAGGGGTCCTGCTCCTGCAGCGACACGCCCGAGGTCTGGCAGTGCGTCCGCAGCATCTTGGAGCGCTCGTCCTTCGCGCCGAGGCCGTCCATCACGCGGTGCCACAGCGTCCGCGCCGCGCGCAGCTTCGCCACCTCCATGAAGAAGTTCATGCCGATGCCGAAGAAGAAGCTCAGCCGCCCGGCGAAGGCGTCGATGTCGAGGCCGGAGGCCATCGCCCGCTGCGCATACTCCTTGCCGTCGGCGATGGTGAAGGCGAGCTCCTGCACCGCCGTCGCCCCGGCCTCGTGCATGTGGTAGCCCGAGATCGAGATCGAATTGAACTTCGGCATCTCGGTCGAAGTGTAGGCGATGATGTCCGACACGATCCGCATCGAGGGCTCGGGCGGATAGATGTACGTGTTGCGGACCATGAACTCCTTGAGGATGTCGTTCTGGATGGTGCCGTCGAGCTTGGCGCGCGGCACCCCCTGCTCCTCGCCGGCGACGATGAAGAAGGCGAGCACGGGAATGACCGCGCCGTTCATCGTCATGGACACCGACATTTCGCCGAGCGGAATCCCGTCGAACAGGATCTTCATGTCCTCGACGGTGTCGATGGCGACGCCCGCCTTGCCGACGTCGCCGACGACGCGCGGATGGTCGCTGTCGTAGCCGCGGTGGGTCGCCAGATCGAAGGCGACCGACAGGCCCTTCTGCCCGGCGGCGAGGTTGCGCCGGTAGAAGGCGTTCGACTCCTCGGCGGTGGAGAAGCCCGCATATTGCCGGATCGTCCAGGCACGGCCGGCGTACATCGAGGCGCGGACGCCGCGGGTGAAGGGCGCGAAGCCGGGCAGGCCCGGATCGAGGCTGGCCGTATCCTCGGCCGTGTAGAGCGGCTTGATCGCGATGCCCTCGGGCGTCGCCCAGGTCAGGTCCTTGCCCTTGACCTCCTTGGCGGCGGCGGCTTGCCAGTCGGTGGTGGTGGGTCGCGCCATGTCGTGTCGCCCTTTGCCCGGTGGGATCGCTGTCGGCGCACGCGTTTCCACGACGGGGCGAAGGATTCAACCCTTTATCGGTGGGGGTGGACAGGCGCGGGGCGCCTTCAGCGGGCGAGGAACCTTGCGATCGCCTCGGCGGCCCGCTTCGAGGCGGAGCGCTCGTCGATCGCGAACGTCCGCCTCATCGCCTCGGCCTGCGCTTCGGCATGAGTATCGGGAGCGGCAACCGCGCGGGCGAGCGCGGACGGCAGGTCCGACGCTCGGTCGAGCACCTCGCCCAGATGCCATTGCGCATAGCTGGGATCGTCCCGCCAGTTCGCGGCATGGGAGTTGAGGAAGATGCACGGCCGGGGCCGCGTCAGGAATTCGTAGATCTGACTGGAGACGTCGCCGAGATAGATGTCGGCCAACCGGGTGTAGCTCATGTCGATCGAGCGCTGGCTGCCGGTATCGATATGGATATGCGGGAGCCCGGCGTACCGGCAGGTCAGATCGCCGACCCGGCCAATGCGAAGGTGCTCGACCGACAGGTGGAGCCGCCGCCGGTGCAGCATGACGTGCGGCGCGACGATGAGGTTGAAATCGGACTGTCCTGCGAACCAGTCGATCACCTCGCGCCCCATGCGATACCAAGATGACAAACGGGGATCGAAGTGCGGGTTGTAGAGAACGGTCGGACGGTCGTTTTCGAACAGCGGCTGCGGGGCGGCCGGCGCGATGTCGAACTTGGGATAGCCGACGATGGCGTGGCCGTCGGGGCGGATCAGCCCCTCGGCCAGCATCCGGTCGCGCACCTTCTCGCCGGACAGCAGGACGAGATCGAAGCTGCGCGTCACCGGCCGGAAGCCGACGGCGCGATCCCCGGCGCCGTGGGGAAGATAGATGAGCTTGAGACCGGTGACGCCGAGATGGGTTTTCAGGAACGCCGACGTCGTCTCGGGCACGACCAGCGCATCGAGGCTTTCAAACAGCGTGCGATGGGCGGCGAGCGCCCCCAGCCGCTCGATGGGCAGCGCCTTGCCGCAGAGGCGGTCGAGCCAGACGGCAGCCCGGGGCGGCGGGCAGCAGGCGAAGGCGAGGCCGCGGTGATCGTCGATCCCGATGATGCGGCGGACCTGCTCGGTTTGGGCGAGGCTGGAGGAGACGACGACGATTTCGCCTGGCCAGCCGCTGCGCAGCAGCTCGACGATGATCGGCGCGGTGTGGGCAACCTGATGGAGCTCGTCGTGATTGAACAGGAACCCCAGACGCGGTCCCTGTCCGGGGGTGAGCGCCGTGTCGCGGGCTCTGACAACCTCATCGGCATCACCCACTGACAACCTCCCCGGTCATTTCACGGGGCGGGGTTAGCGTGCCCGGCTCAGCAGCGGGTGACAGCAACATTTGATTCCCGTGAGAAACGTTTCATGAGCGTAACATGCCGTAGGCGCCGATCCAGACGGCGCAGGGTCGCAGCCGGCTCGTCATCACCCCGGGCGCCGGATCAGGCGGTCGTCCTCGTCAGCGGGCGCCTGGCGTGCTAGGGGGCGCGCCATGCTCAATCTCAATGGTGTCACCGTGCGCCTCGGCGGCCGCACTATCCTCGACCGCGCGACGGCGGCGCTGCCGCCGCGCGCGCGGATCGGGCTGATCGGCCGCA
Organism: Alphaproteobacteria bacterium; assembly: GCA_020249025.1. GTDB lineage: Bacteria > Pseudomonadota > Alphaproteobacteria > Sphingomonadales > Sphingomonadaceae > JADCGM01. Next base: position 2,448 of record JADCGM010000378.1, on the reverse strand, counting down.
ACGGGGCGGGCAAGTCGACGCTGATGAAGCTTATTGCCGGCACGCTGGAGGCCGACGAGGGCGGGATCGAGATGCCGCGCGCGGCGCGGATCGGCTACATCGCGCAGGAAGCGCCGGCCGGCGATGCGACCCCGATCGACACGGTGCTGGCCGCCGATGTGGAACGCGCGAGGCTGCTCGCGGAAGAAGCCGCGATCTACGAGAGCGGCAGCGAGAATTACGACCGCGTCTACGAGATCCACGAGCGGCTGGGGGCGATCGACGCCTATACCGCCCCGGCGCGCGCGGCGCGCATCCTTGTCGGGCTCGGCTTCGACGAAGAGGCGCAGAACCGCCCGCTCGACAGCTTTTCGGGCGGCTGGAAGATGCGCGTCGCGCTCGCCGCGCTGCTGTTTTCCGAACCCGATCTGCTGCTGCTCGACGAGCCGTCGAACCACCTCGATCTCGAAGCGACGCTGTGGCTCGAAAATTTCCTGCGCGCCTATCGCGGGATGATCGTCGTGATCAGTCACGAGCGCGACCTGCTCAACAACGTCGTCGACTATATCCTTCACCTCGAACGCGGGAAGGTGACGCTCTATCCGGGCGGCTACGACGCGTTCGAGCGGCAGCGCAACGAGCGCGCCGCGCAGCTCGCCGCCGCGCGCGAGGCGCAGGAGGCCCAGCGCGCCAAGCTTCTCGACTATATCGCGCGCAACAGCGCCCGGGCGTCGACCGCCAAGCAGGCGCAGTCCCGCGCCAAGGCGCTGGCGCGGATGCAGCCCATCGCCGAGCAGGTGAACGACCCCAGCCTCGTCTTCGACTTCCCGTCGCCGCCGCCGCTGAAGCCGCCGCTCGTTCAGGTCGACATGGCGACGGTCGGCTATGGCGGGACGAAGGTACTGTCGCGCGTCGACCTGCGCATGGACCCGGACGACAGGCTGGCGCTGCTCGGGCGCAACGGCAACGGCAAGACGACGCTCGCGCGGCTGCTCGCCGCGCAACTGAAGCCGATGGACGGGCATTTCGCCACCGCAGGGCGGCTGCGGGTCGGCTATTTCACCCAGTATCAGGTCGAGGAGCTCGATCGCGACGACACGCCGCTCGAACATATGTCGCGGCTGATGACGGGCGCGTCGCAGGCGGCGGTGCGCGCGCAGCTCGGGCGGTTCGGCTTTTCGGGCGACATGGCGACGCAGAAGGTCGGCAAGATGTCGGGCGGCGAGCGGGCGCGGCTGGCTCTGGCGCTGATCACGCGCGATGCGCCGCACCTGCTCATCCTCGACGAGCCGACCAACCACCTCGACGTCGATGCGCGCGAGGCGCTGGTGCGGGCGCTCAACGACTATGAGGGCGCGGTGGTGCTCGTCAGCCACGACCGCCACATGGTCGAGGCGACGGCGGACCGGCTGGTGCTCGTCGATGCCGGGACGGCCAAGGAGTTCGGCGGCAGCCTCGACGACTACACTGACCTGATCCTCGGGCGCAGCAAGACCAGCGCGGCGCTGACGGGCAAGCCGCTGTCGAAGGCCGAGCGCAAGGCAGAGAAGCGGCGCGCGGCCTGATCGGGCGGCTCAGGCGGCGGGCGCGCCCAGCCGCGCCTCCGCATAGCGCGAAAAGGCCTCGACGGCGCCGGTGCGGCGCGGCGGGGCGAGCAGACAGATCGCGGCTTCAGGAAGCGGTGGCCAGCTGGCCGCGGCAATGGCGAGATCGGACGGCACGCGCCGCCGGGGCAGCACCGTGACGCCGAGTCCGGCGCGCACCGCGGCGATCTGCCCGGCCTCGCTCGGCGAGGCATAGACGACATCGCCAGCGTGGCCGGCGGCCGCCAGCGCCTCCAGCGCGCGGGCGCGATAGACGCAGGGTGCGGGCGCCAGCACGAGCGGCACCGTTCCGGCGGGTGGCGTGGCGGCGAGGCGCGCCGGGCCGACCCAGGCGAGCGGCTCGCGCCGCAGCAGCTTGCCGCCCGGCATCACCCGCTGCGGGTCCTGCTTGATGAGGATGAGGTCGAACGCGCCCGCCTCGAACTGTTCGACCAGGTGGAGCGTCAGGTCGCAGCGGACGTGGAGGCGCACGCGCGGGTGCGCGGCGGCGAAGTCGGCGAGGATGTCGGGCAGGTCGGCGCCCGCCACATCCTCGGGGCAGCCGACGCGGACGTCGCCCTCGACCTCGCCGTCCTGAAAGCGCGCGACGAGCGCCGCCGCCGCCTCGACGACCGCCTGGGCATGGGGGACGAGCCGCTCGCCGTCGGCGGTGAGGGCGACACGGCGGGTGGTGCGGTCGAAGAGCCGCGCGCCGAGCATCTCCTCCAGCCGCCGCACCTGCGCCGACACCGCCGACTGGGTGCGGCGGACGCGGGTGGCGGTGGCGGTGAAGCTGCCGGTCTCGGCAAGGTCGAGAAAGGTCTGGAGAAGCGGCAGATCGAGCGGGAGCATGGCCGCGATGTCGGAGAGCCAGGCGCGCAAGAGA
>JADCGM010000377.1 GCA_020249025.1 Alphaproteobacteria bacterium | reverse complement strand
TGGCCCACCGCCTCTGTCCCCCGCCCCCGAACCGGGGGAGGGTAAGGGTGGGGGGCTCTCCGCGCTCGCTCAGGCGAGCCGCTGCTCCAGCTCGTCGATTAGCGGCAGGGCGCGCAGCAGGTGCGGGCGCTCGGCGGTGAGGATGGCGCGGTAGGCGGCGGTGCGCAGCGCGTCGACGTCCGCCGGCGGTGCGACGCCCGGCGGCAGCGTGCTCAGCACGATGTCGATCAGCCGCTCGGCGCCGTGGAGGCGGCCCCAAAGATAGTCGTTCTCGCGCCACGCGCGGCTGAAGAAGGCGCCAAAGCCGTTGAAGCCGATGCCCTTCAGCACGCCCACCCCGGCCGCCGACAGGTCGCTGGCGTCGGCCGGCGAGATGCGGTCGACCTTGATCTCATCGAATTCGTCGAGCCCCTCGCCTTGAAGCAGCGGCAGGGTTGCGATGTCGAAGAAGGGGAAGCCGAGATAGGCGAGCAGCAGCGCGCGGCGATGGCGGCGGTCGAGCGCCTCGTCGCCGAGCAGGGCGACGAGCGCGGCGTCGGTGGCCGCATCGAGCGTCGTCAGATCGAGCGCCGCGCCGAAGGCGTCGAGCGCCGCCGCCGGATCGGCGGGCAGCGACTGCTTGGCGGCGAAGGCCGGCCCGCGCCGCTCCAGATAGGGGCCGACCAGTCCGTAGAGTCCGGCCTTCGCCGCCTCGAGCGCGGCGCGCGTTCCGGGGTCGGCGTCGGCGATGAGCTCGTTCACCCGGCGGATGAGGAAGCGCAGCCGGCGCACCCGGTAGGGCAGGTCGAAGCGGCGCAAGAAGGCGATGTAGGCCGGCGTCGTCACGGCATCGACACCGTCCGCCCGGACCGCGCGCCACAGGTCGCCCCGATGCGAAACCGCCATCGCCTCGGCCAGCCATTCGACGACCTGGCTCAGCTTCAGATGCGCATAAGCGGGATAGGCGAAGCCCGCCTCGCGCGCCGCCGCCGACTGCACGCGCGAGCGCCAGTCGGTCAGCCGCTTCGACGTCGGCCGGTAGAGCAGCAACGTGCGCCCGAGCTCGCGTTCGATCGCGGTGTCGACCGTCGGCCGCAGCCCGGCGACGATGTAGCGGAGCCGCCGCACCCGCCGGGACAGCGCATCGATGGTCTCGATCGCGTCGCGGATCGGCTGTTCGCGCGGGATGTCGGCGAGCGAGCGCAGGATCGTCGTGAAGAAGCCCGGCCGGTCGGCGCGCTTGCCGCCGCGCGGGCCGACAAGGCGCGCGCCCGCGGTCGGGTCGATGTAGACGAAGCGGCGGTCGACCTCGCGGTGGGCCGGGCGGTCGCGGACGGCGTCGATGGCGGGTCCGAAGGGTGCGTTGGCGAGCACCGAGCCGTCGATCATCGGGGCGTCGAGCGGGTTCATGCCGGCCGCGGCATGGTTGGGAAAGGCGCGCGCGACGAAGGCGTCGCGGTCGTCCCAGCGGTCCGCAATGGCGTCGATCTCCTCGATCGACGTCGGCGGGAAGGCGCCCGGAAAGGAGGCGGTGGCGCGGGCGGCGAAAGTCAGCGCGGCGCGGCTGCCGATGCTGCGCGGGGCGCACGCGCCGGCGCCGTTCCGCGCGCCGCCCTCGTCGCGGAACGACAGCACGATGCGATGCTCGGTCTCGATGATCTCCGGCGGGGAGTTGACCGCCAGCCGCTCGGGATAGCCGCGGAAGTCGGTGACCGTGACGAAGAGATCGAGCGGCAGCGCTGGCGGCAGCAGCGAGGGCGCGCCGTCGCGGGTCATCGTGCCGAGCGAATCGTGGAGGAGCGCTGCGAACCCCGGCCCGGAGAAGGGCGGCTCGAACCAGCGCGAGCGGATGAAGCGCGACAGCTTGCCCCGAACCTCGCGCCGCACCTCGACGTCGGCGATCGACGAGACGATGCGCTCGCCGCGATTGCGTTCGAGCAGCCAGATCAGCGGCCGGGCGTAGAGCTTGGTCATCGCCGAGCGCGGCGCGGCGTCAGGATCGAGCAGCACGTCGACGTCGGCCTTGCCGAGCCAGAGGTCGCGCAGGCACTCCATGTCGTGGCCGCCGGCGATGGCATGGGCGAGGTGGACGCCGTTGATGCCGCCCGCCGACGCGCCGGCGACGATGTCGACGAGCACGCGCAGCCGCACTTCGGGATCGAGCGCCGTCAGCAGCTCGGCATAGGCCGCCTCGCTGTCGCGCAGCGCCGCGACCGCCGACGGGCCGTCGCGCACCGCCCGACTGGCGCGGAGCAGCTTCCACACCTCCTTGACGATGCCGTGCATGTAGACCGCGAGGCTGATCCCGCCATAGCAGACCAACGCCAGCCGCAGTTCCTTCTCGCGCACCCCCGGCTCCTTCAGGCCGAACCATCTACCATGATGGCTTGCCAGCAGGAAAATCGCGGCGCAGCCTGCCCCCATCGTCCGGAACAGGGGGGAGTTTCATGGACCTGATGCTCAGCGAACATGCCGAATCGATGCTGCACGCCGTCGTCGCGATGGGCGTGCTGACCTTCGTGATGTTCCTGTGGATGTATGCGACGCGCATCCCGGCGATGCAGAAGGCCGGGATCGATCCGCAGCAGGCGATGCACCCGAAAAGCTACAAGCTGCCGAGCGAGGCGGCGCGCGTCGCCGACAACTACAACCACCTGTTCGAGGCGCCGACGCTGTTCTACGCGATGGTCGGCGTCATCGTCCTGCTCGGCCATGCCGATGCGACGCACGCCGCCTGCGCCTGGGCCTATGTCGGCTTCCGGGTGATCCATTCGATCGTGCAGGCGACCTTCAACCGCGTCGTCATCCGCTTCTCGATCTTCGTGCTGTCGTGGCTGGCGCTGGCGACGATGATCATCCGTGAGGCGATCGCGATGATCTGACGGCCAGGGGACGGAGCCGGCGCGACGCTGCCGCGTTAGGGGGGCGTTCCCCCTGTTGTGTGAGTTGCGTCATGTCCAGCGCCGGCCTGTTCCTCATGTTCACCCTTGGCGCCATCGTCGCCATCGCCGCCGGCCTTGCGCAGCGGTCGATGCCGATCGTCGCGCTCGGCGTCATCCTGCTCGCGATCGGGGCGGTGCTTGCCTACCGCGACCAGACGCGGGTGCCGCGGCGCGGCGGGCGCTAGCCGCTACTTCCCGGCGTCGAGCAGCTGGCCGAGCGCATCGCGCTCGTCGCGGTCGTAGGCGGCGGGTTCGGGCTTGGGCTTCGCCGCGGTCTCCGGCTCGCCAGCGTTGCGCCGTTCCTCGACATAGGAGCTGATCGCCTGGCTGCTGAGCTTCAGCAGCGGATAGGTCTTCGACGTCTCCAGCCACGCCGGCTTGGGCGTCGTGCGGCCCCAGACCATGTCGAAGAACAGGTTGATCAACAGAAAGATCAGCGAGCCGACGATGAGGCCCTTCAGCGCGCCGAAGCCGAAGCCGAGAACGCGGTCGATGGGTCCGATCACCGACTCCCGCGTCCGTTTCCCGAGCTCGCGCGCCACCAGCCGGCAGGCGCTGTAGGTGACGATGAACAGCAGCGCGAAGGCGAGGATGTTGCCGCCGGTCTCGGTGCCCGTGAGCTGACCGGCGAGCGCCGAGGCCGGTTCGTAGAACATCCGGATCGCCAGCACCGCCGCCACCCAGGCGAACAGCGACAGCACCTCGGTGACGAAGCCGCGCAGCACCCCGCGCACGGCGGTGACGCCGATGATCAGCAGGATGACGACATCGAATGCGGTGAGGGCCCCCATGGCCGGGCCTTATGCCCGCCCCGTGAGGTGGTCGACAAGCTGGCCGAGCGCGCGGAACGTCGCGGGCTTCATGCCCTTCACCGCAGCGCCTCCGGCCGGGATCAGCGCCTCGTGGAAGCCGAGCTTCGCCGCCTCCTTCAGCCGCAGCGCCGCGTGGCTGACCGGGCGCACCTCGCCCGACAGCGCGATCTCGCCCATCGCCACCGCATCGATCGGGAAGGGGATTTCGGTCAGCGCCGAGATCAGCGCGGCGGCGACCGCCATGTCGGCGGCGGGATCGTTGACCTTCAGCCCGCCGGCGACGTTGAGGTAAACCTCGCAGGTGGAGAGCGACAGGCCGCAGCGCGCCTCCAGCACCGCGAGGATCATCGCCAGCCGGCTCGAATCCCAGCCGACGACCGCGCGCCGTGGCGTCGCGCCCGTCGCCACGCGCACGACGAGCGCCTGGATCTCGACCATCACCGGCCGCGTGCCCTCGAGCGCGGGGAATACTACCGATCCGCTCACCGGCCGGTCGCGCGCGGTGAGGAACAGCGTCGAGGGGTTGGTGACCTCCTCCAGCCCCTCCTGCCCCATCGCGAACACGCCGATCTCGTCGGTACCGCCGAAGCGGTTCTTGACCGCGCGCAGGATGCGATACTGGTGGCTGCGCT
>JADCGM010000376.1 GCA_020249025.1 Alphaproteobacteria bacterium | reverse complement strand
CGAGGTTCTGACCTGCTGCCGGGCGGCCGCCAGCGATCTCGATGTCGGAGTCGCCGATCTGGGCCGGCTGGTCGGCATCGAGAAGCGGATCATGCCCTGCAAGATCGCCTCGATCAGCTTTCCGGCACCGACGATCGCACATGTCGTGTTGCGCCTGCCGCCCAACGCGCGCTTCGCCTTTCTCGCCGGCCAATACATCGACATCCACGCCAAGGGCGTGAAGCGCAGCTACTCCGTCGCGAACGCACCTCGGTCCGATGGCGCCATCGAACTCTACATCCGCCGCTTCGATGGCGGCGTGCTCAGCGCCTACTGGTTCGGGGAAGCGGCGGTCGGCGATCTGCTGCGCTTCGAGGGGCCGCTCGGCACCTTCTTCCTGCGCGAAGAGGGCGCGGGTCCGATCGTCCTGCTGGCGACCGGAACGGGCATCGCGCCCGTGCGGGCGCTGCTGGAGGACATCGCCGGACAGTCGGTCGACCGGCCGGTGTTCGCCTATTGGGGCACTCGGTCCAGGGAGGACTTTTTCTGGTCCCCGGACCCCGCCGGACAGGCGATCACGTTCGAGCCCGTCCTGTCGCGCGCGGACCCGTCGTGGAGCGGCGCCCGCGGCTATGTCCAGGACGCGCTTCTTGCGCGCGGACTCGATCTTGGCGACGCATCGGTCTACGCATGCGGCTCCGAAGACATGATCCGCTCGGCCGAGCGTCAGTTGCTCGAGGCCGGGCTTCCCAAGCATCGGTTCTTCGCCGATCCATTCCTCAGCTCCGAATAAGGACATTCGCATGAAAGCGGTCTTGTTGGCAGGCGGGCTCGGAACCCGGTTGAGCGAGGAAACCTCGGTTCGTCCGAAACCCATGGTCGAGGTCGGCGGGCGCCCGATCCTCTGGCACATCATGAAGATCTATTCCGCGCACGGCGTGAACGACTTCATCGTGTGCTGCGGGTACAAGGGCTATGTGATCAAGGAGTATTTCGCGAACTACTTCCTGCACATGTCCGACGTGACCTTCGACATGCGCAACAACCGCATGGAGGTCCACGACGGCCGCGCCGAACCGTGGACGGTCACCCTCGTCGACACCGGCGACAACACGATGACGGGCGGCCGCCTGCGCCGCGTGCGGAAGTATATCGAGAACGACGAGTCTTTCTTTTTCACCTACGGGGACGGCGTGGCGAACATCGATATCAGCGCCTCGCTCGCCTTCCATCGGTCACATGGCAAGGCCGCGACCCTGACCGCGACCTATCCTCCGGGACGGTTCGGAGCGCTCGGGATCGACGGTGATCGGATTGACAGCTTTCTTGAGAAGCCAGCGGGCGACGGGGCCATGATCAACGGTGGCTTCTTCGTCCTGAACCCGTCGGTACTTGACCGGCTCCAAGGTGACGAAACGGTCTGGGAACAGGAGCCGCTGTCGAGCCTGGCCGAAGACGGCGAGCTCATGGCCTATCGTCACGACGGCTTCTGGCAGCCGATGGACACGCTGCGCGACAAGCAGCTGCTCGAATCGCTTTGGGACAGCGGGGAGGCCCCGTGGAAGATCTGGTGAGCGGGCCTTCCGCATCCTTCTGGGCTGGCAAGCGGGTCTTCCTGACCGGCCATACCGGCTTCAAGGGCGGCTGGACGTCGATCTGGCTGAACAAGCTCGGCGCCGAGGTTCACGGCTTCGCGCTCGAGGCGCCGACGTCGCCCAGCCTGTTCGACGCCGCCCGCATCGGCAGCGTCGTCAACTCGACGATCGGCGACGTCCGCGATCTCGACGCCCTGCGGCGCGCGATGGCCGCGGCGAAGCCCGACATCGTGCTGCACATGGCGGCGCAGCCGCTGGTGCGCCTGTCCTACCGCGACCCGGTCGAGACCTACGCCACCAATGTGATGGGCACTGTTCATCTGCTCGAGGCGGTGCGTACTGTCGGGGGGGTCGGCGCCGTCGTCAACGTGACCACCGACAAGTGCTACGAGAACCGCGAGTGGCCCTGGGGCTATCGCGAGACCGAGGCGATGGGCGGCCACGACCCTTACAGCAGCAGCAAGGGCTGCTCGGAGCTGGTCACGTCGGCCTACCGGCGGTCGTTCTTCGCCGACGGCGCGCTCGTCGCCTCGGCGCGGGCCGGCAACGTCATCGGCGGCGGCGACTGGGCGCTCGACCGGCTTCTGCCGGACATCCTGCGCGCGTTCGGCGCCGGCGAGCCCGTCGTCATCCGCAATCCGCACGCCATCCGGCCCTGGCAGCACGTCCTCGAACCGGTGTCGGGCTATCTGACCCTTGCCGAGCGCCTCTACGGCGGCGACCGCGAGGCGGCCGATGCGTGGAACTTCGGCCCTGTCGACGCTGATGCGCGTCCGGTCGGCAGCATCGTCACCGAGATGGCGGCGCTGTGGGGTGACGGCACCGAATGGCGTCTCGACTCCGGGACCAACCCGCACGAGGCCCATTATCTGAAACTCGACATCTCGAAGGCCAAGGCCGGTCTCGGCTGGGCGCCCCGCTGGTCGCTGTCGCAGGCCCTCACGCAGACCGTCGCCTGGCACAAGGCTTGGCTTGCCGGGCACGACATGCAAGGGGTCTGCCGCGATCAGATCAGCCTCTACGAGACCAGCTTCAACGAAAGAACGTCATGACCTCTTCAGCCCAGTTGCGCGCCGACATCGCCGCGCTCGTCGCCAAGTATGCCGACCTCGAGTTCGCGCCGAAGACCTTCGTCCCCGGCGAGACTCCTGTGCCCGTTTCCGGCAAGGTTATCGGCGAACGCGAACTTCAACTGATGGTCGAAGCCTCGCTGGACGGCTGGCTGACGACCGGCCGCTTCAACGACGAGTTCGAGGCGAAGCTCGCCAAGTTCCTCGGCGTGGAATTCCTGCTGACCGTCAACTCGGGCTCGTCGGCCAATCTCATCGCCTTCTCGGCGCTGACGTCGCCGCTGCTCGGCGCGCGCGCGATCAAGCCGGGCGATGAGGTCATCGGCGTCGCGGCGGGCTTCCCGACCACGGTCAACCCGATCCTCCAGTGCGGCGCCGTCCCGGTGTTCGTCGACGTCGAGATCGGCAACTACAACATCGACCCCGCGCTGATCGAGGCGGCGATCTCCCCGAAGACGAAGGCGATCATGCTCGCCCACACGCTCGGGAACCCGTTCAACCTCGATGTCATCAAGGACATCTGCAAGCGCCACAACCTGTGGCTCGTCGAGGACTGCTGCGACGCGCTCGGCTCGACCTACGACGGCAAGCTCGTGGGCACCTTCGGCGACATCGGCACGCTGAGCTTCTACCCGGCGCACCACATCACGATGGGCGAAGGCGGGGCGGTGTTCACCAACAACCCGCAGCTGAAGCTCATCGCGGAGTCGTTCCGCGACTGGGGCCGCGACTGCTACTGCAAGCCGGGCGTCGACAACACCTGCGGCAAGCGCTTCTGCTGGAAGCTCGGCACCCTGCCGGAAGGGTACGACCACAAGTACACCTACTCGCACCTCGGCTATAATCTGAAGATCACCGACATGCAGGCCGCCTGCGGCCTCGCGCAGCTGGAGCGCGCCGACGAGTTCGTCGCCGCCCGCCGCCGCAATGCCGCGTGGCTGAAGGATCGGCTGAAGACCTGCGAGGACTTCCTCATCCTTCCGGAAGCCACCGCCAAGGCAGATCCGTCGTGGTTCGGCTTCCCGATCACCATCCGCGAGGGCGCCGGCGTCACCCGCCGCGACCTCATCAATTATCTCGATCAGGCCAAGATCGGCACGCGTCTGGTGTTCGCGGGCAATCTCACCCGCCAGCCCTACATGATCGGCCGCAACTACCGCATCAGCGGCGAGCTCACCCGGACGGACATCGTGATGAACGACACCTTCTGGGTCGGCACCTTCCCGGGTCTCGACGAGCAGCGGCTCGAGTATATCGCGTCGTCGATCGAGACCTTCCTCGGGGTGGGCTTCTAGACTTGAAATAGCTGGGCCGCCCCCTCTCCTGCGGGAGATTCGGGGCGGCTCGCTCGGGTCAGAGGTCAGTCGCCCTGATCGAAGTCGGCCAGGCGGCTGTCGGCGCAAGGGTTAGCCTCGGCCGCTGTAATGCGTCGGGAGCGGGCGGGGGCCCGATAAATCAGTTCTGGTCGAGAACTAGGTCCGTGCCCGCCAGATAGTCGATCTCAGGCGTCATCCGGTCGATCGGATTGGACTCCATCGACCCGGTAGCCGTGATCCTGCTGCTGATCTTCGGGAAGTAGGTCTGCTCCGGATCGATCGGGACGATGAACGCCATCGGCCCACGGGCGCTCATCTTCTCGTGGAAGAGCGGGTCGGTGTCGAAGTCGAGCCCGAGAAGCATCACTTCAATGTCCCACGCCGCGAACAGCTTCGCCCATTGGGGCAGCCCGAGCCCGGAGACCCGGTCGCAGCCGAGGTACTTCCCGTTGAAATAATTGCGCTGGGTCATCCGGATCGAGGCATGGCCCTGATCGTGGAAGATGAAAATCTTCAGGTCGAGCTGATTGACGGCAACGGTCCCGAGCTCTTGCAGATTCTGCGCGAACCCGCCGTCACCCTCGATCAAAATCGTCCGCTTTTTGCCGTTGGCCGCGATCGCAGCTCCGATGGCACCGGACAAGCCGTACCCCATGGACGCAAGCGACTTGTTCGTGACCATCCGCTGCCCGAACTTCTGCTTGTAAAGCTGCATCGACAGCGTGAAGGCGCTACCGCTGCTGCACGGGATGAAGAGGTCGTCAGCATTGGTGACGCTCTCCATGCGAACGATGAAGTCGTAAGGCGACAGATATCCTTCGCCCGTGTTGTTGACGTCCTCGACCCGGGGGACACAGCCTCTGATGCGTCGCGCCTTTTCCAGCCAGTCCGTTTTTGGGGGAAGTGGCCGGTCAAGAAGGCGTGCGAGG
>JADCGM010000375.1 GCA_020249025.1 Alphaproteobacteria bacterium | reverse complement strand
GAAGTAATACATCATCCCGAGGAAGCCGGCGGTGAGGAAGAAGCCGACCGCGTTATGGCCGTACCACCACTGGGTCAGCGCATCCTGCACGCCCGAGAAGACCGAGTAGCTCTTGCCGCCGAGACCCGCCGGGACGGCGAGGTTGTTGACGACGTGAAGCATCGCAATCGTCACGATGAACGACAGGTAGAACCAGTTGGCGACGTAGATGTGCGGTTCGGAGCGCTTGACGAGCGTGCCGACGAACAGCGCGAGGTAGGCGACCCAGACGACGGTCAGCCACAGGTCGACATACCATTCGGGCTCGGCGTACTCGCGGCCCTGGCTGACGCCCATGACGTAGCCGGTCGCGGCCAGCACGATGAACAGCTGGTAGCCCCAGAACACGAACCAGGCGAGGTTGCCGAAGGCGAGGCGCGTGCGGCAGGTGCGCTGCACGACGTAAAGGCTCGTGCAGATCAGCGCATTGCCGCCGAAGGCGAAGATCACCGCCGAGGTATGCAGCGGCCGCAGCCGCCCGAAGGTCAGATACTCGCCGATGTTGAGCTGCGCGGGAAAGGCCATCTGCAGCGCGACGAAGACGCCGACCGTAAAGCCGATCACACCCCAGAAGACGGTGGCGAGAACGCCGGCGCGGACGACATCGTCCATGTAGCCGGTGGGCGTGTCGGGCAACAGCCACTCGCCCTTGGGGCCGAAGCGGACCCGCTTGGCGGTGACCACGACCGCCGCAAGTGCTGCGAGCATCACGATCAGCGCATGGATGGCATAGGCCGGCTCGACCGAGGCCGTGACGGCGAGCAGCGCGGCGAAGGCCGCGAGCAGATAGATTCCGATTTGCATGACCGCGGTCATGGTCTTCCCCTCGCATCGGCGCCGGCACGGATGTCCGGCAGCGGTTCGATGCGTGGGGAATGCGGATTTTGACGCGCCGCGGCATTGATCAATGTCAACGCGTTGCCCGGCGTTCTCCGGCACATCGGCGGACACAAGGGGAGAACCCGCCGTGTCGAACCCGTATCAGACCGCCGCGAACCGCACCGCCGGATTCGTCATCGCCTGCCCACCCGATGTGGCGCAGGTCTTCCGCGACCACGACCAGATGGATGCGCTGTGCGCGCTGCTCGAGGAAATCGCAGATTCGCTACCGCGCCCGCAGGCCGACGCCTGCACGGAAGCCATCGAGCGGCTCGAGCGCTTCGTTCCCGTGCATGTGCGCCACGACGACGATGTGTTCGCGCGGCTGATCGGCGACGTGCATCTGCGCGAACGGCTGACCGGCCAGCACAATGAGGACCTGGGGCTGAGCCAGGAGCTGTCGCTGGCGCTCGAGCCGCTGGCGGCCGGCGGGACCACCGACGATCCCGACGCGCTCGGCTACATGCTGCGCTGCTTCTTCAACGGCTGCCGCCGCTCGATGCTCGTCGAGGAACTGGCGATTCAGGCGGCGCTGACGCCGCGCGCGGGGCCGGTCGGGGTCCCCAACTAGCCCTTTCGCCGCCGGCCGGCCTTAGTTGTAGGCGACCGTGACGTTGAAGTTGCCGGTATAGTTGCCCGACACCGTGGTGTTGGTGATCGGGAAGCTGCCGCCGACGTTGACGGTCGCGGTCCCCGGCGTGCCGAGCGAACCCGAGATCGTGCCGGTCGCAGCAGCGCTGCTCAGCGTGACGACAAGGTTGTTGCCGCCGCTCGTCATCGTGACGCTGGCCGGAACGGTGATCGAGAAGGTCTGGCCGCCCTCGCCGCCGACGGTGAACTTGGCGCGCGAGGTGGTGCCCGAGGCGGCCGCCGCGCCCGTGCCGGTGACCGCGATGGTGTCGGCGCCCGAGCCGATGGTGACGGTGCCCGAACCGGTGGACGGACGGACAACGTTGCCGAACGCGAGGTCAGCGGTCTTCGTCAGCGTGATCGGGGTGATAATGCGGGTCGTCGCGCTGGCGGACGCCGTTGCCGACGATTGCGCCATGGCAGGCGTCGCCAGTCCTGCCGCGAGGGCGAGAACCGCAAGAGCGCGAAGCGTGAAACGACCGGACATTGGATTCACCTCAGAAACGTTACGCAGTCCGTTCGTTACGCCAACGGCGCGCGCATGTCGCTGCGACAAGTCGTCCGGTTTCGACTAATAAATAGCTAATTTCCGAACCTTTTCGGATGCGGAAAGGTCGGGATCAGAAGGCTCAGGCGGCCTCTGCGAGATCCTGCAGCAGCTGGGGCTGGAGGATGGTCACGCGCTTGCTGTCAGGCAGCGCGATGACGCCATTGGTCTTCAGTCGCGTCATCTGGCGGCTGACCGTTTCAATCGTCAGCCCGAGCACATCGGCGATCTGCCCGCGCGTCAGCGGCAGCTCATAGGTGTGGGAGCCCTTAGCGGCGCCCGGGCAATCCGTCGGCTTCAGCCGCTCGGTAATATGGAGGAGGAAGGTCGCAACCTTCTCTTCGGCCGACTTGCGCCCGAGCAACAGCATCCAGCGGCGCGTGTTCTCGAGTTCGCCGAGCGTGCGCGCCAGCAACTGGCGTTCGAGATGGTGGAAGTCGCCGAGGACGCGCTCGAAGGCGTTGCGCGGGAACGTGCAGAGTTCGGCGTCGGTGAGCGCGGTCGCGTCATAGTCGACGCGCAGCGCGAACAGCCGGCCGAGCGAGTCGGCGGGATAGAGCAGGCCGACGATCTGCTCGCGACCGTCGGCAGTGCCGGTCGACAGCTTCACGACGCCCGAGATGATGTTGGCGAACATGATGCTCTCGTCGCCCGCCCACTGGACCGTCGCGCCCTTGCTGATGCGCTGCCGCCGGCCGATCGAGTTGAGCCGCGCCAGCTCCGAGTCGCTCAGGACCGCGCATAGCGCCACGTCCCGAACCGCGCAGTCCGCGCAAACGCCGCTCATCTTTCTGCCTCCGTCCACCCACGGATGAGCAAAGTGTCCACTTTCCTTGACGCTTTTGCAACCATTGAAACGGGGGTGTTGCTATTCTGCGGCCAGCCGGTCGCCGCGCAGTCCGGCGAACGCCGCGACCGCCGCATGGGCGGCATCGTCGGTCATCTGGACGGGCGGATGCTTACAGAAGGCAGCCGACGGCTCGATGACCGCACCGGCGAGACCGCGGTCGCGCGCGATGCGGGCGCAGCGGATCATGTCGATGGCGACGCCCGCCGAATTAGGGCTGTCCTCGACCGACAGGCGCAGTTCGAGGTTCATCGGCACACCGCCGAACAGCTCGCCCTCCATGCGCAGGAAGCAGAGCTTGTTGTCCTTTTGCCACGCGACATAGTCGCTCGGCCCGACATGGATGTTCTCGTCGACGAGCCGCTCGGCCGCGACCGACTGAACGGCTTCCGTCTTCGATTCCTTCTTCGACTTGAGGCGCGAGCGCTCGAGCATGTTGAGGAAGTCGGTGTTGCCGCCAGTGTTCAGCTGATAGGTCCGGTTGAGCTTCACCCCGCGCTTGGCGAACAGGTCGGTGAGCACGCGGTGGACGATGGTCGCGCCGAGCTGCGCCTTGATGTCGTCGCCGACGATCGGCAGGCCCGCCGCCTCGAAGCGCGCCGCCCATTCGGGGTTCGAGGCGATGAACACCGGCATGCAGTTGACCATCGCGCAGCCGGCGCGGATCGCGGCTTCGGCGTAGAATTCGGTCGCGGCTTGCGAGCCGACCGGCAGATAGTTGACGAGCACGTCGGCATTCGCCGCCTTCAGCGCCGCGACCACCGCGTCGAGATCGGGTTCGGCCGCATCGGCCACGACGAAGCTGCGGTCGGCCGGATGATCGGCCATGTGGTCGGCGACGCCATCGAGGATCGGGCCCATCTGCACGATCGCGCCGGTCGGCGGCACGTCGGGCTCGAACACCGCGGTGCAGTTGGGCGCCGCGAAGATCGCCTCGGCGACATCGCGACCGACCTTGCGCGCATCGACGTCGAAGGCGGCGACGACGCGCAGATCGGCGGGCGTGTAGCCGCCCATCTCCCAGTTCATCAGCCCGGTCAGGTCGTTCGCGCCTTCCCGGTAGTGCGCGAGGCCCTGAACAAGGCTCGAAGCGCAGTTGCCGACGCCGACAAGAGCGATGTTGATGGGTGCGGTCATCCGGCTGTCCTGTCCTCTGTCCCGGCGGCTGTCACACGAACGCCATGCCCGGAAGCTTCGGGCCGGGTCCTACTCCCCCATGCCGGGCGGGGCTAGGGGGTACGACGGCGCGGCTGAGGCGAAGATGAACGCCCCGGGTGGGAGCAGGATCGGGGGATATCCGCCAGAAACAGTGCGGCCCGCGCCTTCGGGGGGATGAGGCGCGGGCCGGATTGTTTGTCCATCCAAGCGGGGGGCACATGGGATGGACAGCAGCGATAACGACCGCTCCGAAGGCAGGTTCCGGGGGCTGGCGATTTTTTTCGGAAGCCGCCAGATGAGAGGCATGTCCCGCTTGCTGATCTTCGGTCTCGGTTACACCGCCTCCCGCCTCGCGACGCGGCTGACGGCGGAGGGCTGGATGGTCGCCGGCACCCGTCGCAGCGGGGTGCTCACGGTCGGCTCCGACGCGGTCGCAGCCGAGATCGCGGCCGCCACCCACATCCTGTCGTCCGTCCCGCCCGAGGCCGGGGCCGATCCTGTGCTGGCCGCACACGGAGCCGCCATCGCCGCATCGGGCGCCTGGCTCGGCTATCTGTCGTCGACCGGCGTCTATGGCGACACGCGCGGCGGCTGGGTCGACGAGACAGCCCCCGTCGGCGGCGGCCGGCGCGATGCGCGCACGCAGGCCGATCTCGCCTGGCAGGCGCTGCGGCCGGCTGGCGTCCATGTCTTCCGCCTGCCGGGGATCTACGGGCCGGGCCGCTCGGCGCTCGACCGGGTGATCGCGGGCGACGCGCGACGCATCGACGCGCCGGGGCAGGTGTTCAGCCGCATCCATGTCGATGACATCGTCGCCGCCGTGCGCGCGGCGATGCGCCGCCCCCGCCCGGGCGTCTACAACATCGCCGACGATTCCCCCGCCCCCGGGCGCGATCCGATCGAGTTCGCGTGCGACTTGCTGGGGCGGTCCTATCCGCCGCTCGAACAGCTGGACGGCGCAGCGCTGTCGCCGATGGCGCGCGCCTTCTATTCGGAATGTCGTCGGGTGGCGAACGGCCGGATGAAACGCGAGCTTGGCATCCGGCTCCGCTACCCCGATTATCGCGCCGGCCTGCGCGCCTGCCTGGAGGAAACGCCATGAAGTTCGGAGTCGGACAGTCGATCACCCGCATCGAGGACGAGCGCCTCGTCACCGGGCAAGGCCGCTACACCGACGACATGCAGTTTCCGGGGCAATGCTATGGCGTGACGCTGCGCAGCCCCTATGGCCACGCGCGCATCCTTTCGATGGACACGAGCGCGGCGCGCGCCATGCCGGGCGTGCTGGCGATCTACACCCATGCCGACATCGCCGATTACGGCATCATCCCGTGCATCGTGCCGCTGTCGGGTCCGCTGCAGACACCGCGACCACTGCTCGCCGATGGCGTGGTCCGCTTCGTCGGCGACGGCATCGCCTTCGTCGTCGCCGAGACG
>JADCGM010000374.1 GCA_020249025.1 Alphaproteobacteria bacterium | reverse complement strand
CGAAATCAGCCGATGCTCGACGCCGCGCAGTCGCCTGAGCTGCGCGGCGGCCGTCGCCCGGTCGGCGGGCTTGTCGAGGGTGGAGCCGTCCGGCATCGCCAGCATCTGGTCCGCGCCCAGCACCAGCGCGCCGGGCAGCTTGCGCGACAGCTTCACCGCCTTCGCCTCCGCGAGCGCGTCGGCGATGTCGCGCGCACCCGCGCCGGAGGCGCGCAGCGAGTCCTTGATGGCGTCCTCGTCGACCATCGGCGCCAGAGCCTCGTGCGGGACGCCGGCTGCGGTCAGCATCGCGCGCCGCGCCGCGCTGGTGGACGCGAGGACGAGCGTCGGACGGACGGTCATGCCGGAGAGAGCCCGTTCTCGGCGCGCTTCTGGACGAGATTGATGATCGCGGCGGCCGTCTCCTCGATCGAGCGGCGGGTCACGTCGATCACCGGCCAGTCGTTGTCGGCGAACATCCGCCGCGCGAAGGCCAGCTCTTTCGAGATGGCGTCGGGGTCGACATAGTCGCTCTCGCCCGAGCCCATCGCGATAATGCGGTTGCGCCGCACCGCCAGCAGCCGGTCGGGCGACGTCGACAGTCCGACGACGAGCGGCCGCTGGAGGGTGAACAGGTTCGCCGGCGGTGGGCTTTCAGGGACGATCGGGATGTTCGCGGTCTTGTAGCCGCGGTTGGCGAGATAGATCGACGTCGGCGTCTTCGACGAGCGCGAGACTCCGGCGAGCACGATGTCGGCTTCCTCCCACTCGTCGGCGTGCTGCCCGTCGTCATGCGCGATGGTGTACTGGATCGCTTCGACACGCGCGAAGTAGGCGGCGTCCATGGTGTGCTGGCGACCCGGCCGCGTCACCGCCGCCTGCCCCAGCACGCGGCTGAAGCCCTCGATGACGGGATCGAGAGCGGAGACCGCGGGCAACCCCATCATCCGCGCGCAATGTTCGAGCCGCTCGCGGACGCGGCCGTCGACCAGCGTGTAGAGGACGAGGCCCGGACGCTTCGACACCTCCTGCATCACCCGGTCGAGGTGACCTTCGGAGCGCACCATCGGCCAGAAATGCTTCACCGCCTCGACGCCCTCGAAGCGCGCGAGCCCGGCCTTGGCGATCGATTCCAGCGTTTCGCCGGTTGAATCCGAGACCAGATGCAGATGCAGGCGGGTGCTGGGCATGGGTCTGTGGATAAGCCTCCGGGCAAAGGCTTAAGCGTCCCGCGCCGCGGGCTCAAGCGGTCCGCTCCGGGGATTCGCGCACGGCCCGTCCCCAATCGATCCACATGGGGATCGAATCACTTGGGCGGCTGTGGATAAGGTGGGCGCGACGCGCGACTCGCCGGAATCAGGCGAGTCGCATCCCGGCGGCCCTGTTGGCAACTGTGTGGATGAGCATTAAACCCCGGGATGCACGCCACATCTACGACTCCCATCTTGAATCGAAAGAAGAGATATTGAGTCTGCTCGATCCCGTTGACGCCTCCGACCGGCCGCTTCTCGCGGTCCTCAAGGGTGAGCGTCGCGACCCGCCGCCCGTTTGGCTCATGCGCCAGGCGGGGCGTTATCTGCCCGAGTACCGGGCGCTGCGGGCGGAGAAGGGCGGCTTCCTGGCGCTGGCGACCGACTCCGAAGCCGCGGCCGAGATCACGCTCCAGCCGATCCGCCGCTTCGGCATGGATGGCGCGATCCTCTTCTCCGACATCCTCATGGTGCCCTGGGCGATCGGCCAGGACCTGAGCTTTGGGCCCGGCGAAGGGCCGCGGCTGGAGCCGGCGCTGCTTGACGGCGCGTTCAGCGCGCTCGAGGCGCGGCCCGAGCGGCTCGATCCGGTCTACGACACCGTCCGGCGCGTCGCGGCCGCACTGCCGCCGCAGGTGACGCTGCTCGGTTTTGCGGGCAGCCCATGGACGGTCGCCACCTACATGGTCGCGGGCAAGGGCTCGAAGGATCAGGGCGAGACGCGACGGCTGGCCTACAAGGACCCGAAGGCGTTTGGGGCGCTGATCGACCGGATCGTGGCGGTGACCGCCGACTATCTGTCGAAGCAGATCGAGGCAGGGGCGATGGCGGTGCAGCTGTTCGACAGCTGGGCCGGGACGCTCGCCCCCGACCAGTTCGACGACTGGGTGATCGCGCCGACGGCGAAACTCGCCGCCGAGATGAAGCGCCGGCATCCGAACACGCCCGTCATCGGCTTCCCCAAGGGCGCCGGCGCCAAGCTGGCGCGCTACGCCGAGGCGACCGCGGTCGACTGCGTCGGCCTCGACGAGACCGTCGATCCGGCCTGGGCCGACGCCGTCCTGCCCAAGGGCCTGCCGGTGCAGGGCAATCTCGATCCGCTGGCGCTGATCGCCGGCGGCGACGCCATCACCCGGGCGGTCGTCCGCATCCGCAGCGCCTTCACGTCGCGGCCCCATGTCTTCAACCTTGGCCACGGCATCCTGCCCGATGCGCCGATCGCGCATGTCGAGGCGTTGCTGGCCGAGCTCCGGGGAGCGAAGGCCTGATGCTCGACGGCGCGATCGGCTGGCTCGGCGATGCCTATCTGTGGGTGAAGTCGGCGCACGTCATCTTCGTCATCTTCTGGATGGCGGGGCTGTTCATGCTGCCGCGCTTCTTCGTCTACCACATGTCGGCCGAGCCCGGTTCGCGCGAGGATGCGCTCTGGATCGAGCGTGAGCGGCGGTTGCTGCGGATCATCGTCAATCCGGCGATGATCGCGGTCTGGGTGCTGGGTCTGGCGCTCGCCTTCCACCTCGGCTTCGAGGGACAGGGCTGGCTTCACGCCAAGCTGGCGATCGTGCTGCTGCTGACCGGCTGGCATCACTGGTTCGCACGCCTGCGCAAGGCGTTTGCGCGCGGCGAGCGGCCGGTCCCGGAGCGCACGCTGCGCATCCAGAACGAGATCCCGAGCGTGGCGACGATCGCCATCGTGATCCTCGTCATCGTCAAGCCCTTCTAGGCCCGGCCCGGCCCGGGCGCCGCCATGACTGCAGCCTCGGCTCCGCCACCCGCCAGCGCCCCTGCGCAGGCCGGTTCGGCGCGCAAGTCGCTGGCGGTCAGCGTTGGCGCCAACATCCTGTTCTTCATCATCCAGTTCGGCACCGGCATCGTTCTCGCCCGGCTGCTGACGCCGGCCGATATGGGCATCTTCGCTGCGGCTAT